>JAIRLS010000065.1 GCA_031259205.1 Bacteroidales bacterium
CATTTACTGTCAAGGAGGTTTTTATGATTATTAAACTGATTTTTATAAAAAGAATCACTATAGCCTGTTATTTATGGGTATCTTTTATTTCATTTGCATTTTCTCAGAAGAATGGGGAACATGTGGATGGCGGTCGTTTTATCAAGAGAATTGAGTACAATTTGATGGATATTCAATTGGTAAAAAAAGTCGGGCATAATTTTATCGTGTCAGGTTACCGATGTCATCTCGGCAGTAAAAGTGATGTGGAAAAACTGTTTTTCGGTGATTTCAATGCTCCGGTTGAGTTTTTTTACGCGCCATCCTTTGAGGCTTCAACTAAAGGAGAAGCAGGTTTTCGTATTGTGAGGGATTCTTTAGATATTTCTTTTATTCTTGAAATTAAATATATTCCAAATTATGAAGAAGTGTACCGCAAGTCATCGGAACGCCCTACTTATTATCAACTGCCTCAATTGACAGGTATTTCGGAATGCCTGATAGATTCCATCCCTTTCGAGATAAGGGCTATCTTACTGGATCATATTAAAGCAAAGCGAGAAGAAGAAAGGTTTAAATTCTTTAAAGTTGAGACGGTGTCTTTTCCTGTCAGCGATCAGTTTGCGGAGAAATTATATCAAAAGATGGTTTCTCTCATTGACCGTTTTAAGGCAAAAGGAATCTCCTCTATCATTATGGATGGTTATACGGTAAGTTTTCGTAACGTAGTCGATGACGAGGTTTGGTCGTTAGAAATTCATATGCCTGAAGGGAATGCCCTGAAAATGGCAGACCTGTGCAGGCAAATCATAACGGATGCCATCGCCAATGAATTAGATGAGGAAGAGTATTTATACATTTTGAATGAATTTGATTAATGTAATAAAAAATGAATCCGAACAGTTGTAGAAAATCAAGAGCGAGCGCCATTGCCTTCTTTACGATTGTGGCGGCGGGCTACCGAAAGGAAAAACCGCCCGCACCGCTTCCGGTCAACCGTACCGTTATTGCGTATCCGGTAGCGGACAATATCCCCACACGGCAGGGCGAAACGCCGGAGATATCCCCTCGCGGCAGCGCCCTGCCTCCGTAAGGTAGGGTGTGCTACGGTGTTTATGTCATGCGCCTGTTTCACAACATGACACAGGGCAAAGGCGCAATTGCCACATTGCATACAGTCTTTGCCCCGCTGATGATTCCTGCGGAGAGTTATTCGTCCCGTTCAGTGAAAATACAAAGCGAATATTCGCATTCGTGCGGACTACCTTGACGAAAGTCGTTATTGCGGGCTGCCTTTCCGCAAAAGCATAAGGCAAAAAGTTTAAATAAAACAAATATAAATCAATAATTTTTATAACGATGAAATATTTTATTTTTTTAGCAAGCATATTGCTTTTTTCAAGTTGCTCAAAAGAAGCATTAGAATTTAGTTGTAATCCTGAAGTGGATAGCTGGGTAAAACAAAACAAAGAAACTTATGCTGGAATCTCTCGAACGAGACTCGCCACTGAGATAGATTTTGACAGGCAAAGAGCATTGTTTGTAAGTTTTTCACCAGAACAAAAGGTGAATATCTATCAGCAAAAGTATCAGTATCTGATGGAATTGAAATCCCTTTCTCAAGAGGAAAAAGTTTATTTGACAAAACTGTTCCAACATGTGAAGCCGGAAATTTATTCGTCTGAATCTTCTAATCGTGAATTTACAGCATTTGCAGATGAATGGACGAATGAAGTGCAAAACGTTCTCGGATGGACGGAACTTGATGTTTTTCGTTACACTCATACGTGGTTTACAAATGAAGAGTTTGAAGAATGGATTAATTATAAACAAAAAAGCTCAACACTAAAATCAACAGGAGAAGAACCTCCTTGCGAATGTTATTACAGTATCTCTTGCGTATGGGGTTTTTTTGAATTATGTGAAGATGGAGGTTGTACAATAAATTATAATTGCGGTATCTCTTCGACTTCAAAATGCACAGGACTATGTAAACGATAACAGTTGTGCAAAAGGCTTTCCATATAAGGCATATTGTATGGAGAGCCTTTTAAAAATTTAAAAAAATCAATTATGAAACAGTCTGTTGTTTATCAAATTGCCATCATTGCCTTATCGTGTTTGGCGGCATATATGTTTGGCGGGAAAATGGCATTTTTGGCCCTGCTTGTGTTGTTGTTTTTGTTGTATTCGTTGCTGATGAACCTCAAAAAGAGGAAAATACTTTATGCGTGGGTCATCTTGCCGGTCTTGTTCTATCTCTTCTTCCACCTGTCAGATGGATTTTCGGAGAAATATATCCAAAATCGCCGACTCTGGTCGCTTTTTAGTCTCTACACCTTGATGATGGCGGCAGGATACATGGCAGGATATTTCCTTTCAAAATGCAAAACCGGCGTGGTACATTCCTGTATTCTGACGGTTGTTACCCTTGTTTTGCATATTTCATTCAATCTTGTCAGCCATCCGCTGAGTTTCATGCTCACGGGAGTGACTTATCTGCTGGCGTCATATATCGCCTTCCGGTATATTTCGCAGAGCAAATATGTTCCGCTGTTCATTGTAGCGCCCTTGCTGGTGTTGAATCTGGATTCATGGCTAACGGGAAGCATAGGGGCGTTGCCATTAACGCTAATCCCCTTTTGTAGCACGGGTGTCTATTATCTTGCTTTTTTCCTGTGGAAAAAGCGTATTGTCCAAACGGCGCTGATCGTTATTTACGCCCTCTTTCTTGCGTATGGATATTATTCAGGATACGACAGTTATCGCCAATGGGTCGTAGTTCAACAAAGTAAGCTACCTCCGGCCACTGTTCCCGAATACACGTTTTATACCTTGGAAGGGCAGGAGGTGACGCCACAGTCGCTCAAAGGGAAAATCGTTGTATTCGACTTCTGGACTACTTCCTGCGGGGTATGTTTCCGCGAATTTCCCGAATTGGATCGCCTCTATCAAAAATACCGTCACCGGGAAGATATTGCAATCTATGCCGTCAATTTGCCCTTCCGACGGGATACCAAAGAGAAAATACTGGAAACGATAGACAAGCATGTCAATTATTCGTTTCCGGTACTGTTGGCGGCTGAGGACAGTGACTATCGGTCACAATTCAAAATACAGGGCGTTCCTCACCTGATGATCATTGACGGAAACGGGCAGGTAGCTTTTAACGGAACGACCAACTTTTCCAAAAGAGTGGCCTATAGCACCGAAAAAATGATAGACCGGTTATTGGAATAATGCTAAAGTCGATCACATATCTGTCCGTTATATTGCTACTTTTGCCGGCATACGCGGGTAACGAATATTTCGTTACCCCAAGTCATTGGTTTACCTGTTTGGCAGCGGGAGCGACAATGCTATGGTGCGGTATTCGCCTGTTTTCGCGGAATATGGAAATGCGCATGACTTTGCCCGACGTTGCCGTCCTTATTTTTATCCTGTATCTGCTGTTTAACTGTCTGTTTGCGGCGCATTTTCCGGTTACCCACTTGTATGTCGGCCTGTTGTTGTGTTGCTGTATCGTCCTCGTCATGGTAAGGCAACAGGTTTCCGCCCCGTATTTTATTCCGGCGCTGACCGTGTTGCTGTTGCTTTCGGGTTGTGTACAGTGCGTTTGGGGACTTTTGCAGCAGTTCGGCATCATAAGCGGGTATCAGGGACGGTTCAGGGTCGTCGGTTCGTTTCAAAATCCGGGCGTTTATGCCGGCTATCTGGCTTGTATTTTTCCTTTTGCGCTGTCGGTACTGTGCGGAAACGCGCCGAAAGGACAGAAAGCGCCGGCCGGAGTGTTCACCCTGCTGTGTCTCACTGTACTGCCTTTCACGTATGCCCGTGCAGCATGGGCAGGCGCGGTTTGTGGCATGGCAATGGTCGCTCAATACCGTTACGGGTGGATACAGCGTTTTGTCCGCTTGAAAAAAGCGGTCACGGGAATGGTGATTCTGTTCATCATCCTGTCAACCGGAACAGCAGGCTATGCCCTGTACCGCCTGAAGCCGGAATCGGCGCAGGGAAGGATACTGATCTGGAAAACGACGCTGGATATTTTCCGCGACCATCCTCTTGCGGGAAGCGGATTCGGTACGTTTCCGCGCGAATACAATATCCGGCAGGCGGCATATTTTCAATCCGGGCAGGGGAACGGGACGGAAAAATACCTGGCGGCATGTAACAGGACGGCTTTCAATGAATATTTGCAGGTAGCCGCCGAAACGGGACTGACGGGAATCATCTTGTTGTCGTCCGTCTTCGGGCTGCTTTGCCGGATCAAACCGGTGGACGCCTGTTCCGCAGGAGCAATGGGTTCCCTGGGATCACTGGCTGTCTGCGCCTGTTTCTCCTATCCTTTCCACGAGATGAGCATTGTGGCTGTTGCCGGATGCATGTTCCTGACCGCCACCTGTCGGATGAAAGGGCTGGAATTGAAAAACAGGAAAGTCGCCAAAGGGATAAACGCAACCGTGCTTGTTGTTGCGGGAATCATATTCTACCGGTCGGTAATGGAAATGCAGGCTGTCCGGCAATGGGAAAAAGCCGTTGCACAGACCGAACTTCACAGTTTTGACGCCACACAGCCGGAATATGAACGGCTTTATGGCAAACTGCGCCATAATCCGTACTTTCTTTACAATTACGGCACGGAACTGATACAGGCACGGCAACATGAAAAAGGCGTTGCACTGCTTGATGAAACCGCGAAATACTTTACGGATACGGATGTGCTGTGCAGTTTGGGCGACGGATACACGGGAACAGGCGACTATGACATGGCAGAAAAATCATATCTACAGGCGTCGTACATGGTTCCCAATAAATTTTATCCGCTCTACTGTCTGGCCAAACTGTATCGGGACACCGACAAACGGGACAAAGCGCTCAATGTCGCAAATGAAATAATCAACAAGCGAGAAAAGGTAAAATCATATACCACGTATAAAATCAGGAAGGAAATGATCTCGCTTAGGGATTCCTTATCCGCTTTCATTCCATAGGACTGTAAAAATCAAAATCATGAAGAATATAACCCTGTTCATTTTACTCTTTGTCTGCGCCTTTTCCTGCACCCGTTATTCTCCCGAAATAGAGGCGGTGTTGCAGCAGGCAGGCGATAACCGTTCTGAACTGGAAAAAGTATTGAAACATTACGGCGAAAACCATTCCGACAGCCTGAAACTTCGCGCGGCGGAGTTTCTGATCGTGAACATGCCCGGCAAATACTCGTCATACTACGACGCCCCGTGGAACGACGTGGCCACGGTGCATCTGCGCTGGACCAGTTCGTCGGACAAGCAGGCGATACTGGATGCCTACCGGTTGGGCGAACCGGTCGTCAGGGAGGATGTGAAGTGCATCACCGCCGACTATCTGATCAA
>JAIRLS010000080.1 GCA_031259205.1 Bacteroidales bacterium
GGGCAAGCCTTGCCCCTACTTACGACTTATGACTTATGACTTACGACTATTAATATAATTTGAGTTTATGAAAAAGATTTTGTTTGTGTTATTTTTGGTATTGTGTGTTCGTGCGTTAGCTTACGATACACTGTTTTTGAAGCCTCACGAGGCTGTAATTATCGAGTTGAATGTTGACACGGGTAAATACCCGGCGTTGGAAGGCGAAGCGGGGAGTGTGCTCTGGTGTAATCCTCAGGGGCGTTACATGACGGGGCCGGATATGGGTTTGTACCGGACGCCCGGACGGACGTTTTATTTTGACGGCGATGCAGACGGGGCGCGGCTTAACGGGTATTTCTGGTATCAGTTTGCCATTGTCATGGCGCCGGGAAAATGGTCAGTTGTGCGCGATACGGTAAAGTTTGTGCACGTGTGGTCGCGGCCTGACATTACAGGCTTTACGCTTAACGGTGTGCAGGATGTGAGCGTCAGGCGCGGCGAGAGTATCACCGTTAATGTTGAAGTGTCCGATTCGCTGAATGTGGACTATATGTACCTGTTAAATTCGGTTCGCGACAGTTTGTTTCCTGTTTATGACGGGTACAGTATCGACTGGTCGACGATCGAGGAGGAGCATTTGTTTCATGCGCTTTATGTTGTGGCTGTCAATCCCTGTTTCCGTGATACGACGACAGTGGCGCGAAATGTTTCGTTCGATCCGACGGGGAACGGCGTCGTGGGTTTGCGTCCGAAAATTTATGCAGCGGGCGGGCGCGTTTATATGGACGCCGGAGTGCGTTATGTTATTTACGACATGTCAGGCTCTCTGGTGGCTTCGGGTGTTTATACGCACCCGATAGCCCTGTCGCCGGGGATCTATGTTGTGAACGGGGTAAAAGTTGCATTGTGAAAAAAACTGTAATAGGGAAAACATAGAGCATACGATGCAATCTTTTATTTATGCTTTTTGTCCGGCGTGGCCTGTGACGGGTAGCGCCGGATATTCTCCTTCGCTCTATGGCGTGTTTTCGTTTTTGCCGGTAAAATAGGGGTGATTTTGCAGTCTTCTTGCGTTTTCCTCTGCTGCGACTTTGATGTATTTAAGGGTTTGCTCCAGTTTGGAGTGCCCTAATATGTCCTGTATGAATTTTACGTCTATGCCGGCAAGGTACATGTTGCTGGCGCCAGACCTTCTGCAGGTATGAGAGGTAATAAACTCGTACTTTTTGCCGGTTATATTTTCCCGGACGCCGCCGCGCGTTTTGGTCAATAACACATCGTCGTCTATTCCGGCAACGCGTCCGATAGTTTTTATGTGTTCGTTATGTTTTTGTTCGGATATTTTGCCGGGTAAAATATTGCCCCTTCGTTTCATGATTTCCCTTAACCGGTAGTGGATAGGGATGTATACTTTTTTATCCCGCTTTACCGTCCATATAGATACAAGGTCTTCGTTGACGTTTAGAATATCTATCCGGGAATAATCGGAGTGCCGGAGGGCGGTGTAACAGCCTATAAGGAAGCGGTCGCGTTCTTCGTTGAGTGCAGTGATAGCTCTTTGGAGGTTGTTCTTTTTTCCGGAAAATCCATGTTCCACGAGGAGATCTTCCGTGAACTCTGTGCGGTATATTTTTTCAAGCTCTTCCATGTTCAAATATATGGTGTCAACATCTTCGCTGTCGACCTTGAAATCCTCATCTTTATGCCCGCTAAAGTTGTGCAGTTTCTTTTTGCTTGATTTATTCATAAACATAGAGATATTTTTAAACGTGGTGCCTATGTAATTTTTTGTATAATGGTAGTGTGTACCGTTTTTTGTATAGGAGCTTTCGAGTAACCATTTTTTTAACTTGTTGTAAAATTCAATGTCTATATCTGCGAAACGGAGTTTGATACGGTGTTTTTTTTCGTATTCCACGAGTTTGTTGATCGTGGTTTGATAACTCTTTTTCGTGTTCTTTTTCCTGTCGGATTCGTTCATAAACTTTATGGCAAAATCAACAAAGTATTGCCGGTCTTCATTGTCGGCAACGCCTCCGGATTCAACATTTATAGCCTTGCGTCGTTCCCTGAAATCTTTCCTTACCTGCGTTTCGGTGGGTGTAGCCAGTCCACAGGCGTTTATTATGTCTGTTATCAGCTTTTCAATTTCGTCCAGGTTCTTATTGATAACTGCGCCTTCGGGGTATTCCCTTACTAGCTTGCAGCGGTTTTTGTTTTCGTTCCAATATTTTGTTAATACGGATTCGCCGACGGAGATGCGATATTCCTGACCGCGATGATAGACAAACGCCCTTAAAGATGTCTTTTCTTTTTTCTTGTCGAATGGTAAAAATTTGATATTCATTTTGCAGTAAATTTTGCAGGTTTTTTTTGTAATATAACTGTTTTTTGTTTTGCAAAGATACAATGTTTTGAATTAAAAACGCCTTTTTAGGCCGCGAAAACAGGCCATTTTGCAAAATTGGATTTCTGTCTGTAACAAATACGAGTAGTCCGGCTCTGGGTACTGAATAAAACCCTAATAGTCTGATAATTGGATTATTAGGGTTTTTAATTTTGTGATTTGCACCACCATTGCACCACATAAAACAAAAGGGATCACCTGACTTGTCCTAAAAAAACTTTACGGATTTTCTTACTTTGTCCTGAATAAACCTGACATTTTAGTTTTAGTCCTGCTATACCTTTACAAAGTACGGCAAAGGTAAATATATTTTTCATATGATAGCGTTTGTAAAACATATTATTTCCCATTACATCGTGTTTACAGTTTGTTTTCTACCGACTTTCCGCTTTGCATCAGGGAAATGAAGCGAAGGCGTAGCCGAAGCGGAATTTCCCTGATGCAGGGTCTTTTGTTCCTCTCTTTCCGGACAGCTGTTTTTCATACCGTCCTGTTCCGGTACGTTGTCCTTATTTTCCTCCATGTTGTCATTCATGGGTATATTCCGGCTCCGATAATAATTTTTCCACATCCGTTCCGTTTTTATTCCTGTTTGATGTACCTGTGCAGGAACCATGTAGCCGATACTTTGATGCGGTCTTTGATTGTTGTATAAATCAATAATCCGGCCGACAAAATCAACCGTTTTTTGCCACGATTCCGGCTTGCCGTCATAAATCCACTCGGTCTTCAGGATACCGTTGACACGCTCGGCTACCGCATTTTCAAGCGGATCGCCGCTCTCCGTCATGCTGATCCGGATGTCTCTGCGATGAAGCATGTTGACATAGTCCCGGCAGCAGTACTGGCTGCCCCGGTCGGAATGATGGATCAACTCCGGGTGCTTCCCGCTTAAACTCCCCAATGCCATTTTCAGCGCGGAAAGCGCCCCCGGTGAACGCAGTGTCCGGGACAGATTCCAGCCGACAATCCTGTGGGAATAAGCGTCTGTAATAAGCGACAGATAGCCAACATCTCCTCCTGTTTCAATATAAGTAATGTCGCTCACCCAAAGACGGTTCGGAGCCGCTGGCGTATAACCGGACGTCAGGTTGGGATATTTGTGCATCCAGTGATTCGAAAACGTGGTCTTGCGCCGGTTCTTCACTTTACGCACCAGCATAAAATTCCGATACAGCAACCCAATAAAGGCATCTCGACCGATTTGGAGATGCATCGCCTCAAATTTGGGTTTCAGGTAAATCAGCAGTTTCCTTGCCCCCATTCGTGGAAAATCTTTCCGGACTTCACGTACCAAAGACAGAATTGTATCTTCTTCCATGCTGGTGGTTGCAACGTAATGCGACCGCTCATAATATGCCTGCCGGCTCTTGCCAAACAGCCGGCAGAGAGCATCTATCCTGTATGACGATGGCTCCTGTCTCATCTCGTGGACTGTTTGGCACCAGATTTTTTTCTGATGTCTATTTTTAATTCTCGCTCAGCTATCTCTATCATCTTTTCCAAACATTCCGACCGTAACTTTTCTTTGGCCAGTTCTCTCTCCAATTCAAGAATACGTGCATCTTTTGCCTCCGGCAACAATTCTTCTTTTTTCATAAAACCTGTTCCTGAAGGCACTAATTTAACTCTTTTTTTTGAACAGGATAACCTCCGCTTGCGATAAACCCAACTGCTGACCGTATCTCTGCTTACCTCAAACCGACCGGCTACCATTGATACGGATTCATTACTGTTGTAATACGCGGTTAATACCCGCTCCTTAAACTCTTCCGAATAAAACTTCCTCTCTCGTCTTACCATAACTTTATTGCTTTTTT
>JAIRLS010000083.1 GCA_031259205.1 Bacteroidales bacterium
CCAGAAAAACATTCCTGACTTTCTCGGCAGTAACGTAATTGTCACGTTCCTGCAATTCTCTATACACCTTGTATATAGATGCTTTTGTCTTCTCTGTGAGGGCATTGATTTTAACAGCATCCGCCGTCCGTCCGGTGACCCTGCCCATTTCCACGTCCCAGTATTTGGGATTCACGTCGCATTTCATCCCGAAACGCGCTTCCTTACCGTCAACGGTTACCCGGCAAAAAAGCGGGATCAGTCCGTTGGATTTCTGTTTGTCTCTTTTCAGGTAAAAGAGTACCTTGAATGTACTTCGCATAACTCAATTTTTTAATTTACAAAATTACTTCATTAATCTCAAATTGAGTTTCATGCAACATAGACAATATCAGACATTTGTCAGCCAATTTTGGACAAATTCAACCCCCTTTTGTCCACCTTTTCAAGGGGGTACGATTTGGGTTACAAACTTTGTCCGTTCATGTCCTTTTTATGCCCGTATCCAAAGCCGAAAATAATCTGAAAAGTCATTCATCTCTCTGAATATGTGTCTTTTGTCTTATCCCTGTCTTACTTTGTCTGCATAGCCTCTTTTGGGCTATAAGTTCTTTCAGAACTTTTAAAATGGATGGGAAGAAAGCGGGAAACAAAACACGGATGGAACAGTCTACTGACCCATAGCGCCTCAAAAAAAGAATGAACCACAATTTGGCTGTTTTATGGTTGATAAATATTTATTTTTTAACATATTACACCATACGCTTGATATGGCTTTCCGCGAAGACGGGTAGCGAAAAAGAGCCAATCACGCCGCTAAAATTTTACTCCCGTTAAAAAAATCGGACTGAACCTGCTTAAAAAAGATACGGGAAAAGAATCATTGCGCACAAAACACCTGAAAGCAGCATGGAGCAAAGGTTTTCTTATCAAACTACTCAAAATTTGAATGCGTTGCTCCCGATTCTGAAAATGTTGCCGCAGGTCGTGCAACAGACCGTCCCAAGTCGGTTTACAATCGAATAAAATCAGTGGAAACTTGAATTTATTATTCGTTATTTTCTATTAACTGTTTGATTCTGGCTATTTGTTCCTGTTTTTTTACTTCGCGAAGGTTACGGCCTGTTTTGGTAAAATACTGGTGTGAACTGATGAATTTCAGTTGCATTTTGTTCCATTCGTTGAGCGACGTCATTTTATTTTGCGCTTTCATCTCTTCGTAGAGAGCGTTGGACACCGGGATGAAATCCGCCCGTCCCAAGTAGTCGAGATCGGAATCGCAGATGATGGCTTCCAGTAGGTCGGAAGGTTTGGGCGGCAATCTGGTGGCCATGATGATACGGCATATTTCGTTGATTTCGCCGGCGGAATAGCCGTAGGCCGGCAGTGTTTCCCGTGCTATTTCGACGCTTCGTTCTTCGTGTCCGTCGCAGGAAAAGATGTGTCCCGTGTCGTGGAACAGTGCGGCGGTTTTCAGCAGCAACAGCTGGTGGTCGTCCAAGCCTTCCGCCCAGCCGATCAGTTCGCTTTCTGTTACCACGTCCACGGTGTGCTTTACGTTGTGGTAGAAGCGGTTTTTGGGCAGTTGGGCTTCCAGCATGTCCAGGATGTGTTCCTGCAGATCGCCGAACTGTATCAACAGGAAACGGGTGCGGAACGCCTCGTTGGAGAAGCGTCGCTTTTCGCCCGACGAATATTCCTCCCGGACGCCTTTTACCTTGTACAGTTCCAGTTGTTGCTGATATTTGACGGGTAAGCGGCCTGTATAGGCACAGTCGAACAGTTCTTTCACCAGTTCGTAGGCAGTGGCGGAAATGATGACGGTATTCTTTTTTCCTACCGACGCGATGCGGCTTACCACGTTAACAGTGTCGCCTTTGACACTGTATGTGGTCTGTTCTTCTCCTTCCATACCGGCAATCACCGATCCGGTGTGAATACCGATGTTCACACTCCATGTTTTCTGTTGTCCGGAGTCTATCACGTTCAGCATTTCCAGCGCTGCCAGCGTGACGGCGACAGGGTTGGTGACATTTTTCCGGGGGATGCCGCCCGCACAGACATAATTGTCGCCTATGCTTCTTACCTTCACCAGTCCGTACTTTTTCAGTATTTCCTGAAAACGCATGAAATACTGATCCAGCATGTCCATATATCCCATCATGTCGGCGGAATCCATGATATTCGAAAGGCCTTTCACTTCGGCAAACAAAATGGTAGCCATCTCAAAACGAACCGTCTGCAAACTGTTTTTGGGCTTCGGCTCCTGATCGCGCAGATTTTCCATTTCGTCCGCCAGACGCGCATACGAATCGGAAAGCGTTTGGTATCGTTTTTTCAGTTCCCTGTTTTCAGACACTAACGAAGCGATACGTTGAAGTAACTGGTATTGTGTGGGAAATTTCATTCTTGTTTCATTCCTCCATTTGTTTATTTATTATCCGTACATGATATGTTATAACGGAATAAATCGATAATTATTTTGAAAAGGTCAGACAGAACGTTATCTTTGCACAAGTTTTTTAATACATGGAATACATCAGGAATTTTTGCATCATTGCCCATATCGACCACGGCAAAAGCACACTGGCCGACCGCCTGCTTCAGGCTACGCACACCATATCCGAACGCGATTTTCAGGATCAGGTACTGGACGATATGGAACTGGAACGCGAGCGGGGCATCACTATCAAAAGCCACGCCATCCAAATGAATTACGGTTATAAGGATCGCCAATACACGCTCAACCTGATCGATACGCCCGGTCATGTGGACTTTTCCTACGAAGTGTCGCGATCCATCGCCGCCTGCGAAGGGGCTTTGCTGGTAGTGGACGCTACTCAGGGCATTCAGGCGCAAACCATTTCCAACTTGTACAAAGCCATCGAATACAATCTGGAAATCATTCCGGTACTTAACAAGATGGACATGCCTGCCGCCATGCCCGACACGGTAAAAGACCAAATCACCGATTTACTTGGCTGCAACCGCAACGACATCATCGAAGCAAGCGGAAAAACAGGTTTGGGCGTAGACGAGATTCTCGAACGCATCGTGGAAACGATACCTCCTCCCAAAGGTAGCCCCGACGCGCCTTTGCAGGCGCTCATATTCGATTCGGTATTCAATTCTTTCCGGGGAATTATTGCCTATTTCAAAATCGTAAACGGCAGCATAGGGGTTGGCGACCATGTTAAATTTTTCAATACCGGCAAGGAATACGACGCGGATGAAATCGGCG
This sequence comes from Bacteroidales bacterium, assembly GCA_031259205.1. Lineage (GTDB taxonomy): Bacteria > Bacteroidota > Bacteroidia > Bacteroidales > UBA4181 > JAIRLS01. Next base: position 3,221 of record JAIRLS010000083.1, read on the forward strand.
TCATGCGGATGAGTCTTGAACCCCGCGAACGGCTTTACACCGGCGACGTAGGTTACATCATCTCCGGCATCAAGGCGGCACGAGAAGTAAAGGTGGGCGATACCGTCACACATGTGGAAAAGCCTTGCAACAGCGGCATAGCCGGATTTGAGGAAGTGAAACCGATGGTGTTTGCGGGCATTTACCCTGTGGATGCAAGCGATTATGAAGAGTTGAGGGCGTCCATCGAAAAACTGCAACTCAACGACGCTTCGCTGACTTTTACGCCCGAATCGTCGGCGGCGCTTGGATTCGGCTTCCGGTGCGGCTTTCTCGGATTGCTGCACATGGACATCATTCAGGAACGGCTCGACCGCGAATTTAACATGAACGTGATTACTACCGTTCCCAACGTTTCCTATCAAGTGCTTACCGGCAAAGGCGAAATCCTCGAAGTACACAATCCGTCGGGATTACCGCCCGCGACCAGCATCAGCCGCATAGACGAGCCTTACATCAAAGCGCAGGTAATTACCCAGCCCGAATATCTGGGCGCTATCATGAAACTGTGTCTGGACAAGCGCGGAACGCTCAAAAACCAACTCTTCCTGACCTCCGACCGTGTGGAACTGAATTTTGAGATGCCGCTGGCAGAGATTGTCTTCGACTTCTATGACCGGCTGAAAAGCATCTCCAAAGGCTACGCTTCGTTCGACTATTACCCGTCGGACTATAAGCAGGCCGATTTGGTAAAATTAGATATTCTGCTGAACGGGGAAAGCGTGGACGCCCTCTCTGCCCTTATCTATCGCGGTAATGCCTACGACTTCGGACGGCGGATATGCGAAAAACTGAAAGAACTGATTCCCCGGCAACAGTTCGACATCGCCATTCAAGCGGCTATCGGCGCAAAAATCATTGCCCGCGAAACGGTAAAAGCCGTCCGCAAAGACGTAACCGCCAAATGCTACGGCGGCGACATCACCCGAAAACGCAAATTACTCGAAAAACAGAAAAAAGGCAAGAAACGAATGCGGCAAATCGGCAATGTGGAAGTGCCGCAATCGGCTTTTCTCGCTGTGCTGAAACTGAACGACTGAACGACGGCCTACCGCGGCTGCACTTTCGATACCAGCAAGTAATACAGCCACGGAATATACCGTTTGAAATAAATCATCAGCAAATCCATTTTGCCGATGTAGATTTCTTTTTTGTTTCTGCCAACGGCTTTAATGATTTTCCGGGCGCAAGTCGTTGCGCTGATGCCGTTTTTCTGGCCGTGATCCATGACGCCGTGCGGCGTGCCGTCTTTGGTAAGCGCGTGGAGGGAAACATCGGTGAGGATGCGTCCCGGGCATACTATCGTCACGCGGACGCCTTGCATGTGCAGTTCCGCCCACACCGATTCGTAAAAACCGTGCAGGGCATGTTTGGCCGCCGAATAAGCCGACCTCAACGGGAAACCGAATTTCCCCACAATACTGCTGACAACGACGATATGGCCGCTTTTTCTTTCCGCCATCACCGGCAACAGCTTTTTGACAAGCGCCACGCCGCTAAAATAGTCCACTTCCATAATGCGGCGATCAACCGACAGTTCGGTTTCCACGGCTAACGACCGCTGGCTGATGCCGCCGTTGTTCACCAGAATATCCACCGCGCCGAACTGCTGCAACACCCGGTCGGCGGCGGCTTCGACCTGTCGCTGATCGGCAAGGTCAAAAGGCACAATGGTACACAGTTCGCTATGGGCGCAGGCGGCTTTCACCTTCTCCAGTTCGCTCTCGCGCCGCCCCGAAAGGATGAGCCTCGCTCCCATTTTCGACCATTCGCAGGCCAGCGCTTCTCCGATACCCGATGATGCGCCCGTAATCCAAATGACTTTATGCTCAAACCGCCCCATCGCCTTAATTGGTTTTATGCCGTTCGTACAATATCTCGGCTACATCGTTCATGTGTCTGTTGCGGGCGGTAAGCAACACCAAAAAATGATAAACAAGGTCGGCAGCCTCGTTCAGGAACAACCTGTCATCCTCGTCTTTCGACTCAATGACCAGTTCCACCGCCTCCTCCCCCACTTTCTGGGCAATTTTGTTGATGCCGCTACGGAACAGTTGGGTCGTGTAGGAGTTTTCCGGCATTTCGGTTTTGCGCCGGATAATGAGATCCTGCAAATAGTTGATAAAACCGATTCCGCCGGGCTTGTTTTCCTCGCCAAAACAGGTATCCAGCCCCGTATGGCACACGGGGCCGCGCGGATGCGCTTTGACAAGCAACGTATCGTTGTCGCAGTCGGAAAAAATCTCTGCCACATCCAGATAATTACCACTCTCCTCCCCTTTCGTCCACAAACGGTTGCGTGTACGACTGTAAAAAGTAACCAAACGGCTTTCCTCCGTCCTGTTGTACGCTTCTTCATTCATAAAGCCTACCATCAGGACTTTCCCCGTTACAGCATCCTGAATTACGGCAGGAATCAGCCCGCCGCCTTTGTTAAAATCCAAGTCCATCATTAAAGAATTTCCTCGTTGTAACTTTTTTTTAAAAACGCAAAGATAAAATAATTTTCGGAGTTATGGTTATTTTTTTTCAGGAAGTACGTTTCAAATTGTCGCACAGGGAATAACATGATTATTTTTGTGCAAACATATAAGTATTCTCCCGATTAGAACGCCGAAATCCGGCTCCCCCGCGTAAATAACATTTTACAGGGAGCACATTTCAGGTTAATTCTTTTTTTGAGGTGCTATGAAAAACAATTCTTCTGACCTACACTATAGCGCGAAGGCACGAAAGCACGAAGGCACGAATGTAGAGACGCACGGCGTGCGTCTGAATGCTGAATACGCATCCGCTTTGGAGAATGCGGAACGTCCTGAAAGGACGTAACT
>JAIRLS010000090.1 GCA_031259205.1 Bacteroidales bacterium
AGTAAAATGAGCTGCATCACAAAACAGGAGTTCAAGCTCCCCTTTTTTCGCTTTTTCTATGGCCGGATTTAACTCTTTTTCGAGAAACTCTTGCTGCGCCTCCGGATTCAGTTTTCCCGGAATAGAGGCCAGTTTACGGTATTTGAATCCATGCCTGCACATAAATGCTCTTACCTGGGTCGGTTTTCTTTCGAGGCCCGTCAACTCTTTGATTCCGGCTATGGCCTGGGCAATACTGCATACCGGATTGTTGTTGAAATCTTCTATTATGACTGTTTTATACTCTTTCAACCGGCTTCTTTTGCCCTGATAACGGATAACATAAAGTCCCTCTATTCCTTTCTCCCGGTATGTTCTTATATATCGCGCTACGGTGTTGGGATGAATACTCAATATCCTGCCTGTTTCCACGTTGCTGTAGCCTAAAACTACTTTCAGATAAACGGCCTGTAATTTTTTCTGAATTTTTGAACAGGGATATTGAAATCTTTCGTATCTTAGCCGCCGAATTTCTTCTTCGGAGAGATTCATTTTTGTAAGCATCTTTTATTGGGTTTGACAATTACAAAGATGCTTACTTTTTTCTGTTTTTCAACTCACTATTTCAAACCGCGCGAAGTATAACCTCGCGTTTTTTTACATTCATTTCGGCTTTGTTTGAAGCCGCATACTTTTTACATCACCATCCCCAAATTATGTTTATGGTATTTGTTTTCAAAAATAGTTTCACTTCCATTTTAAATCTCTATCTTTGTCGTGAAAAATAAGAATAAAAAGTATGAAAAGAATATGGATCATGGCGGCAGTGGCGGCAGGGATGTTGTCGGGCGTGGTATCTTGCGGTTCGGGGCAATCCGAGATTTCCGTTTCGGGGGCGTTTGCCCTTTACCCGCTGGCGGTGAAATGGGCGGAAGAGTTTCAGAAACTGCATCCGGAGGTAAGGATTGACATTTCCGCAGGCGGAGCAGGCAAGGGAATGACCGACGCCTTGTCGGGAATGGTGGACATCGGGATGGTGTCGCGCGAAATCTATCCTGTGGAAATGGAGAGAGGAGCGGTTGCCTTTGCCGTGGCCAAAGACGCCGTAGTACCTGCCATCAACGCGGAGAACCCTGATTTGCAGAATTTGCTGAAGCGAGGACTTACCCGCGAAGTCGCCGTCAAATTGTGGATTACCGGTGAATACAAGGAATGGGGACAGGTGAGCGGATCCGGCAGCCACGACAAGATACACGTCTATACCCGCTCCGACGCCTGCGGCGCGGCGGAAACATGGGCGGCATGGCTGGGGAAAAAACAGGAAAACCTTATGGGAACAGGCGTTTTCGGCGATCCGGGTGTTGCCACTGCCGTACAGAAAGATGTGCTGGCTATCGGAATGAACAATATCGGCTACGTTTATGACGAAACCACCCGTAAACCCAATCCCGGCCTGAAAGTGCTGCCTGTCGACGTCAATGGCGACGGCCGGTTAGACGCCGAAGAACTGTTTTACGATACGAAAGATCAACTTATCCGTGCGATAACGGAAAACCAATACCCCTCTCCTCCGGCACGCGACTTGTACATGGTAACCGGCGGCATGCCGAAAAAACCGGAAGTAATCGCATTCCTGCGTTACATCCTCACGGAAGGACAACGTCATAACGCAACGGTAGGATATATTGGCCTTTCCGAAGAAAAACTGCAAAAAAGCCTCCGGTTGTTGCCGGACGACGTTATCGCTCCCGTATCATCGAAACCGGAATAAGACGACACGGCAATGATGGATTTCCGCATACTGAAAGACAGAGCAGCCAATGGAATGATGTTTTTTCTGACGCTTGCCACCCTGTTGCTGGTGGTGGCGATGGGCGTGGGCTTGTACCTGAAAGCCTCGCCCATTCTGGAAGATCTCAGCTTGGGCGAACTGCTCTTCTCCAGCAAATGGTTACCGGGGGAACGAAAATTCGGGTTCTTGCCCTTCCTGATGAGCACGGTCTGGGTGACGGTATTTGCAGTAACTATGGCCGTTCCCATCGCTCTGCTGACGGCTGTTTACCTTACCGAGTACGCCAAATCCGGTATCCGGAAATATGTTTTCCCTGCGTTGGACATTCTGGGCGGGTTGCCGTCCATCATATACGGGATATGGGGTATCCTGCTGATAATTCCCTGGATATCCACCTATTTGGCGCCGCATTTTGTGGAGACTTCAACGGGGTATTCCCTGTTGGCGGGCGGTATTGTGTTGGGGGTGATGATACTGCCCTTGCTGGTAAGCCTGTTCATTGAGATATTCACTTCAGTACCCGGCGAACTGCGTGAAGCTTCGGTATCGTTGGGCGCCACCAAATGGCAGACGACCAAGTCTGTGGTTATCCGCAAGACACTGCCCGGCATCATTGCCGCCGTTGTCCTTGCCGTATCGCGTGCGTTGGGTGAAACCATCGCCGTGTTGATGGTGTGCGGAAGCCGCATACAGGTGCCGAAGTCTGTTTTCGACGACTGTCAGCCGTTACCCGCCCTGATAGCCGCCCATTATGGCGAAATGGTGTCCGTTCCCCTGTATGATGCGGCGCTGATGTTTGCGGCGCTGATTCTGTTCGTGGTGGTGTTGCTGTTCAACATCATCTCCCGCATGATCCTTTACCGAATCGAAAAAACATTTTTCTAAAACTTTACCTATGAATTTCAAGTCAATAGAAGAAAAAATATTCAAAATACTGATGATAGGCGCAACACTGACGGTATTTGCCTTTGTCATCAGCATCATCTACTCCATTGCCTCGAAAGGCTGGAACGCCCTGAGTTGGAATCTTATTACCCGCGTGGGAGGATACGATCTGTACGCTCAGTGGGAAGGGAGTGGTTTTCTCAGCGCTATCGTCGGTTCGCTGTATATCGTGGGGGCGTCCACCTTGCTGGGCTTGCTGATCAGCATTCCGGTGGTCTTCTACCTGAACGTGTACCTGAAAAAGCGTTCAAAGATGGCGTATGTCGCAAGGATAGCCTACGATGTGCTTTTCGGGATACCGTCTATTGTTTATGGCGCTTTCGGTTTTACCATCATGCTGTATCTGGGAATGAGAGGATCGCTTATCAGCGGCATCGTTGTCGTCACGCTGCTGATCATCCCTATCTTCATACGTTCCATGGATGAGGTGGCGAGGCAGTTTCCGCGCGACATCCTTGAAGCGGCTTATTCATTAGGCGCAACACGTTTTGAAACCATCTTCGTAGTACTTCGACAAATCGCTCCCGGAATCGCTACGGCAAGCCTGCTTTCCATCGGTCGCGCCATCGGCGACGCCGCAAGCGTCATGCTCACCGCCGGCTACACCGACCATATTCCCACCTCGCTTACCCAGCCGGTCGGCACATTGCCCATGCTCGTATTCAATCTGTACAGCCAACCCTCGCCGGAAGCGCAGGAAAGAGGATATTCCGCAGCATTGGTACTTACATTGATCGTATTGACGCTCAGCATATCGGGAAGGTTTATTACCAACCGGTTTTCAAAAAACAAATTACAGTAAACCGTCGGAAACAGACCGGACTGTACCGGCAAAAAAACCTCCGAAATCCGCTCATTGCATGAGTTGAAAACCAATTTGTGGTTTCTTATAAAAAGGATTATACACAGAAACGCATCTATTAAAATTCATTTTCATACAAAAACAAAATTAATGCCTCCGGATTGAAGAATTGTTGTATCTTTGCAGAGCCAAAAAATCATGACTCCGTAGCTCAGTTGGTAGAGCAATTGACTCTTAATCAATGGGTCGAGAGTTCGAGCCTCTCCGGGGTCACCCTGTAAAATGCCAATGATCGCCGATTGTTGGCATTTTTTCGTTTTTTGAGGAATGAGGCTGTTACAGGCAAGAGTAGGTTTCCAATATTTCGCTTACGACGAAGATGCTGCCTCCGGCGAAAATCAGGTCGTCGGCGTCGGCGTCGTTGAGGGCGGCTTTCAGGGCGGTTGCAACGGAAGCATAGCTTTTTCCGGAGAGGCCATACGATTGTGCCTGCCGTTCCAGCGTCTGTTCATTCAACGCCCTTGGAATGGCGGCTCGTGTGAAATAATATACGGCGCAGGCAGGCAATAATTCCAGCATTCCCGTAATATCTTTGTCGCTGACGAAGCCTGTGATTATGCGCAATGTCCGGTAAGCGAAGTGTTCCAACTGTCGTACGACCCACGATATGCCTGCCGTGTTGTGGGCGGAGTCGCATATCACGCGGGGATGCTGTTGCAGTATCTCCCATCGCCCGTGCAGTCCTGTCGTTTGTGCGGCATGTTCCAGCGAAGGCGTTATACGGTCGGCTTTCAAACGGATGCCGGTGTGCACCTTCAACGCCTGTAAGGTGATCAGTGCGGTGATGATATTTTTTTGCTGGTATTCGCCGCTCAGGTCGATTTTCACCGGTATCGGGTGTTCTTTGCCGTGTTGCCGGATATAAAACGTCTGTCCTTCCGTTGTTGTCAGGCATCTGCTGACTTCTGCCAGTTGATCGGCAAAAATGGCAAAGGTTTTCATTTCTTTGGCTTTGGCTTTAAATACAGGCGCCGTTTCGGGTTGCGTTTCTCCGATCACCACAGGAACGCCGGGCTTGATAATGCCGGCTTTTTCGGAAGCGATGGCTGTCGGGGTATCTCCGAGAAACTGTGTATGATCTGCGCTGATGTTGGTGATGACCGACAATACCGGAGTGATAATATTGGTGGCGTCCAATCGTCCGCCCATGCCTGTTTCTATCACGGCCACATCTACTTTTCGGCGGGCAAAACAGTCGAAAGCCAGGGCAGTGGCGGCTTCAAAAAAACTGGGTTGTACCCGTGTGAAAATATCCTTGCTTTTTTCTACAAAATCAATCACTTCCTGTTGGGAGATCCATTCGCCGTTCACCTTGATGCGTTCTCTGAAGTCCGTCAGATGGGGCGAGGTAAACAGTCCGGTCGTGTAGCCGCAACCTTGCAGCACCGCAGCCAGCATGTGCGAAATCGATCCTTTGCCGTTGGTGCCTGCGATATGGATAGCCGGAAAGCGTGTGTGCGGATGGCCGTAGAATGCGCTTAGCTCCCGGATAGTTTGCAGGCCGGGTTTGTACGCCGTTCCGCCGCTATGATGGAAAACGGGCAATGAATGGAAAAGATAATCTATTGTTTCGGCATAATTCATGAAGATGGTCTTTTCACAATGATTTTTTTTCAGAGATGGTCTTTTTCAATATCTTTGAAATACTTGTAAGTGCCTGTTTTCAGTTCTGCGGTGGCGTCTTCGTCGCAGACGATGATTCCTTTGGGATGCAGTTGCAGCGCCGAAATCGTCCACATATGGTTGATACTTCCTTCGACGGCGTGATACAGTGCGCGCGCTTTGTTGTGTCCGTTAACGAGGATCAGCACTTCCTGCGCGTCGAGTACCGTACCCACGCCTACCGTCAGTGCGGTTTTGGGAACCAGCGCAAGGTCGTTGTCGAAAAATCGCGAGTTGGCAATCACGGTATCGGTGGTGAGCGTTTTCACTCTTGTACGCGAGGCCAGCGACGACCCCGGCTCATTGAAAGCCAGATGACCGTCCGGTCCGACGCCGCCCAAAAACAGATGAATCACGCCGCAGGATTTGATTTTTTCTTCGTATCGCCGACATTCTGCCTGCAAGTCGGGGGCGTTCCCGTTCAGGATGTTTACGTTTTCCCTGGGAATATCAATGTGGCTGAAAAGGTGTTGCCACATGAAGGAATGGTAACTCTGGGGATGGTTTTCCGGAATACCCACATATTCGTCCATATTGAAGGTGATCACATGTCGGAAGGACAGTTTTCCTTCTTTATGAAGACGCACGATTTCCTGATAAGTACCGACGGGGGACGAACCCGTAGGCAAGCCCAGCACAAAGGGTTTATCGGCAGACGGGGCGAAAGCCCGAATTTTTGAAACGATATAATTAGCCGCCCATCGGGACAATTGTTGATAATCCGGTTGAATGATCAGACGCATGGAATTGATTTTTAAATTATGAATATGCAAAAATATCTTTTATTTTTTTCCCGTCCAAATTTCTTTCGTATTCTATCGGGAGATGATGTCGAAGCCTGTATAGGCATGTAATGCTTCGGGTAGCCTTATTCCGTCGGGAGTTTGGCCGTTTTCCAGCAGTGCGGCGAGGATACGCGGCAATGCTAATGCGCTTCCGTTGAGAGTATGCGCCAGCAGCGGTTTTTTACTGTTTTCGTCGCGGTAACGAAGTTTTAGCCGGTTGGACTGAAAAGATTCGAAATTGGACACCGAACTGACTTCGAGCCACAAGCGTTGAGCGGCGGAAAATACTTCAAAATCATAAGTCAATGCGGACGTAAAACTCATGTCGCCGCCGCAAAGTTTAACAATGCGGTAAGGCAGTTCCAACTGTCGAACCAGCGATTCTACATGCCCTACCATCTCTTCCAGTGCGGCATAGGAGCGTTCGGGATGTTCCAGTCGTACGATTTCTACTTTGTCGAACTGGTGCAGGCGGTTGAGTCCGCGTACATCCTTGCCGTATGAGCCGGCTTCACGCCTGAAACAGGGGGTGTAAGCGGTCATTTTCACCGGAAAATCCGTTGCGTCAAGAATACAGTCGCGGTAAATGTTGGTCACAGGTATTTCTGCTGTGGGAATGAGGTAGAAATTATCCGTCGTTACGTGATACATCTGTCCTTCTTTATCGGGAAGATTTCCCGTGCCGAAACCGGAATCTTCATTGACCATCAGCGGCGGCATCATTTCCTTGTATCCGGCGGCGACAGCCTGATCAAGGAAAAAAGAGATCAAAGCGCGTTGCAGTTTTGCGCCTTTGTCTTTATAGACCGGAAAACCGGCGCCCGTCAATTTCACGCCCAATTCGAAGTCGATGAGGTCGTATTTTTTGGCCAATTCCCAGTGAGGAAGGGCTTTGTCCGGCAATGCCGGAGGTGTTCCGCCCGAACGCACCACTACGTTATCGGCAGCCGTCTTGCCCGGTGGTACCGAGGCATGAGGCACGTTAGGCAACAGCACAAGCAAATCCCTCAACTGACGCTCGGCTTCTTCCTGTTGGACTGTCGAAACACTTGCCTGTTCTTTCAAAGCGCTCACTATCCGTTTGGCTGCTTCCGCTTCTTCTTTCTGTCCCGATCGCATCAATGCGCCGATCTCCTTTGCCCGGATATTCAGTTCCGACTGAATCCGGTCGGCGCGAACCTGCAACTTCTTGCGCCGAGCATCGACGGACAGTATTTCTTCTATTATCCCTTCCGACTGAAACCCCTTGACGGCCAGCCTGCGAATGACTTCCTCTTTATTTTCTTCTATCATCTTGACGGTTAGCATAGCTTTATTTTTTTGTAAATGAACCGGTTTTCAATATGGTATAAACAAAAAATCTCCCGTCATAACAGGAGATTTTACAGTTAAAGAGTGTCGATAGCTACACCGCATGAGGCATTACCGACACGTAAGATTTATTGTTGCGTTTTTTGCGGAACTCTATCGTACCGTCTATCAGTGCGAAAAGAGTATGGTCGCGGCCTATGCCTACGTTAAGCCCTGCATTATGCCTCGTACCGCGTTGCCGTACTAAAATATTGCCGGCTTTGCAGACTTGCCCGCCGAATAATTTTACTCCTAACCGTTTACTCTCTGATTCACGTCCGTTGCGCGAACTGCCGACGCCTTTTTTATGTGCCATTTTTTCTTATTTATATGGTGATACTTTCGATGAGTATTTGGGTGAAATCCTGACGGTGCCCCGTTTGTTTCTGATACCCTTTTCTTCTTTTTTTCTTAAAAATCAGTACTTTGTCCCCACGAACATGTGACACGATGGATGCGTTCACCATTGCGCCTTCCACTGTTGGAGTACCTACCTTAACGTCGTTGTCATCGTCAATGAGATATACCTTGTCGAATGACAACTTCCCGCCTTCCTCTCCTTCCTGACGGTGTACAAATATTTTCCGGTCTTTGCTGACTTTGAACTGCTGACCTGCGATTTCTACAATTGCGTACATTGATGCTAAAATTTTCGGACGGCAAAGATAAGTGTTTTTTTTATTACGACAAAATTTTTGATGTCTTTTAAAAAAAATATTCTAATGAAGAATGGATTTTAATGGGTGACTGATACTTTTGTTACAATTATTTTTTGTCATTCTTGTTGTGTTCATTTATCTTTGTCCTCGAAAAGCAGGCCGTTCTATCGCAGCAATGCTGAGGAAAGTCCGGGCAACGCAGGGCGCCATGCTTCCTAACGGGAAGTTGTCGCGAGGCAAATAAGCGTAACAGAAAATAACCGCCGGCCATAACGGTGCAGGCAAGGGTGAAAAGGTAGGGTAAGCGCCTACCGGTTCCGATGGCGACACCGGAAGCCGTACGCATCATGGGTTGTAAGGCCATGTACACCGTCGTTTGAGGGTAGCCCGCCCAAGACGGGGGGTAGGCCGCATGACTCCGGCAGCAATGCCGGAGCAAGATAAATGATAGAATCCGGGCAACCGGAACAGAACCCGGCTTACAGGCCTGCTTTTTATTATTTTTGGGGTAATTCTTTTTTTGAGGTGCTATGAAAAACAATTCTTCTGACCTCCACTATAGCGCGAAGGCACGAAAGCACGAAGGCACGAATGTAGAGACGCACGGCGTGCGTCTGAATGCTGAATACGCATCCGCTTTGGAGAATGCGGAACGTCCTGAAAGGACGTAACT
>JAIRLS010000125.1 GCA_031259205.1 Bacteroidales bacterium
ACCCTCTATGCAAAACTTTTATACGATATCGGATACGTACACAACAGCTACCGGAACGAACTGAATACACTGGCCAATACCTTCCTGTGGGGAAGCGGCGCCGGTCTCGACCTTGTCACATACTACGACATTATACTCCATTGCAGTTACGCGATCAATAAAATGGGAAAAGGCGGATTCTATTTCGGAATAAAAGCCCCGATTTTCTAAAAAAAAACATTCAGCCTTTATTGCGGAACGACTACCCAAACTAAAACCTGTTTAGTCTCGGCGCAAAGTTACAATGAGAAAAAATTCTCATAAAATAAAAACTCGTATTCAAACTTTATTATTTTCGGTTGTTTCTGCTTTCAATTCTTGCTTTGGTCATTCTTTCGCGCAAGCCGCCGTGTTGCAGAAAATCTTTTTCAAGTTGTTGTATTTGTTTTGCCAGCAAGAACATTACAATTTTTATAAGGCAAATCATGCTGTTGGCGCAGATTTCGGGATTTTCGTTTTCTATTGCCTTTACGTAAGTTTGATAAGTAGCGTTTGGCGTACGGTTCAGTTCGCGAAAGCGCACGGTCAGGCGGTGGTTTATTCCCCAAATGGGTAAATTTCGTGTTCGCAGGAAATCCTCGTAATCAAGCATCAGTTCTTCGAGCGAGGCTTTAGCTACATTCGTTAACTTGATTTCGGTTTCCTTTGAAGTGGCCGAAGCTACGCTTGCCTCCGCAATGTTTTGCTTCCCGCTACGGGCAGCCTGCACCATTTGGTCAACAGTACGGTCAGGTTTCCTGTAAAAGCGATTGGTAAAATACACTGTACCATCATAAATAATCTCCGCTTTTTGATAGCTGATAAGATTGCGGTAGCCACCGTGTGGAGGAATAAAACCTTGCCTGTTGCTGTTTTCTGCTGCCATATTTTTTTCTTTTTTGGGACTTTAGAGACTTCGTGGGACATTAGCGTCGTCATCCGATAATGCCCTAATGTCGCAAACAGTCTCAATACTCCCTCCTGTCCCTGAAATTATTAATTATTATTTCCAGCGCAAAATTACAATAAAAAATATATGATCGTCGGCCATTAAAGAGTAAATTTTATCAATATCCTTTTTGTTTATAGCCTTTATAAAATCGTAAGATATTTCTTTTATATTCATTTCAAATTTCTCCTCTGTCTATTTTTATATGATTTTACAAAGTCGATTTTTGTTTGTCCGTCTTCGGTCTGGTAAATGATTATTCCCGATTGATTGTTCATCGCTTTCTTGCATTATTGATTATTCTTTTTCCCTTTCACTCCGCCGAAAGCGCCGAAACATACGTTTCCGGTTTTCCACTTCCTGCAAGACATTTATTTGCTCCCTCCCCTTCCGGTCATTCGATTTTTTTCCTTACATCTTCCAAAAAATCCTTCATTCCTGCTGTATCTTTGGCGGCAATCATCTCCTGCAAAGCTGATAATTTTTCCTGGATACGCGCTATTTGCCGGGGTGTACGCGGGTTAAACAGAATCTCGGTCAGCAGGTAATCATCCTCCGACAAAAGTCCCCGTGCAATCTTCATGTGGCGTTTGAACGTCGTACCGGGAGCATCCTGGTGCACCATTGTTGCGGCAAAAACAAGCGTAGAAGCAAATGGAATACCCAGCGAATAGGCTACGACTTTGTCATGCTCCTCAAAGGTATACTCAAAGATATTAAGCTTCAATTTATTGTACAGGTCTTTGAAAAATATTTTCCCCAGATGATCGCCTTCCGAAATAATGATCGTATTCTCTTTGGCCAGATTGGACAGGTTGGCAAACGTTGGGCCGAACATCGGATGTGTCGATACATACGGAAGACCGCAGGTAGCATAAAATTCTTTTAAATTATTTTTCACGGAAGCTATGTCCGAAATAATGCAATAGGGATTCAGATAAGGAAGCGCCAGCCGAAACGCATCAATCGTATAGTTCAGCGTCACACAGTTAATAACGAGTTCCGGCGCAAAATCCTTTATTTCTTCGGGCGACTGCATCCGAATGGCATTGTAAATAAAACGCATCCGTTTCGGATCTTTCTCAAGAACGGCCACCTCATGTTCAAAACTCAGTAGATCGGTAAAAAAGGAACCCATTTTCCCGGCTCCCAGTATCAATATTTTCATAACTTATAAATGTTTTATTTGTTCATGATCACCATTTGCTGACGCACGGATTCTTCATGAATCCCGCTTAATATCTTTCTCACAAAGTCGGGATTCAAATCCATAGAAGATCCCATTCTTGTACGGTTATCGAGTATTTCGCCATAACGCGGCGTTTGCAAGACCGGCATATTATGTTCTTTTTTATAGATACCAATCTCACGCGATATGCGCATACGTTTCGCCAGAAGCTCCAGCAATCCTTCGTCGATCGCGTCTATCTGATGACGTAATTCGGTCAGATTCTCGGTCGTCTGCGTCACGTCGCGGATCACAAGAAGGTTCAGTACATAATCCAATACATCCGGCGTGATCTGCTGCGCAGCATCGCTCCATGCTTTTTCAGGCTGACAGTGCGCCTCGATGATCAATCCGTCGAAATTAAGATCCATTGCCTGCTGGCACAACGGCGCGATCAACTCCCGTTTGCCCCCTATATGACTTGGGTCGCACAGGATAGGAAGATTCGGATAACGGCGGCGAAGTTCTATCGGTATATGCCACAGCGGCAGATTTCGGTACATCTTATTGTCGTAAGAGCTGAATCCACGATGAATAACTCCTATACGATGAAGTCCGGCGCCGCAGATACGTTCCATAGCGCCGATCCATAATTCAAGATCCGGGTTAACCGGGTTTTTGATCAATACCGGAATGTCAATACCCTGCAACGCATCGGCTATTTCCTGCACGGCAAAAGGATTGGCCACCGTACGGGCGCCGATCCATAAAATATCTATCCCGGCTTTCAGGGATTCGAAGACATGATCACGTGTCGCAATCTCTGTTGCCACATACATACCGGTTTCTTCCTTCACATGCTTCAACCACTGCAACCCAATCGAACCGACCCCTTCAAAGCCGCCCGGTTTCGTACGCGGCTTCCATACGCCCGCCCTGAAAATTTTAATTTCCTTTGAAGCCAGCGCTTTCGCCGTATTCA
>JAIRLS010000127.1 GCA_031259205.1 Bacteroidales bacterium
AACAATTTCCTGACCATATCCATACTTCCATAATTCAATATAGTTTCGACCAACAATTCATCACTGACGGTTTCTGCTTTGTCATCAGGAGAATACCAAAACAAAACGGCATGCTCGCGAATAAAATCTTTCAATGTCTCCGACCTCATTTTCACATCAAAATTTTTGCAAAGGTACAAAAAATCCGTTATCAACAAATAAATCGCGACTTGCATACTGCCGGCATGTCGGTATGTAATGTTGTCGCAATTTGATGTTTGAATATAAAAAAATTACTGTTTATTGTTTTATTATTGCCTTCCAATAACCGCCTTTGTCGGAACCAATGCGTTCAAGTAAACCTTTGGCTTTGAGTCTTGCAATATTATTTTTTGTATTTCTGATATTTATGTTCGCTTTTTCACTCAACTCAGGAATGGTAATGAATTTATCCTTAGATATTTCCTTCAATAATACTTCTTGTGCCAAAGTCAATTTTTCAGTGTCTTTTTCAGTGTCTTTTTCAGTGTCTTTTTCAGTGTCTTTTATTTCGTTTTCTGTCACCCTCTCTGTGACCTTTTCTGTCCCTCTTTCTACAATATCATCTGTGACAGTTCCTGTAGTATTTTCTGTCACTTTTTCGCCGGTATTTTCCACAGTGTTTGTATCAAACAGAAATGTAACCGACGAGATATCAACACTATTTTCGAAAATGACTTTAGTATTAGTCGATTTTTCCCATTTCAGCATTTTATCGAAACCATAACCGGCATTTTCGGCAAGTTTGGCGCAACGAAACAGTTTGGCAAGCACGGGATTACGGGGAATAGATACGTCTTTTTTCAAAAGTTCTTTTATAGGACGGGGAAAAGCGCCCGGATTTTCGAACTCAATACGGTTGGAAAATACCCTGACACGCGGCTTCATCACACTGAAATAGTCGGTGTGCATAAGCATATTAACCAAGGCTTCCCGAATGGCGTCAAATTGAGGGCTATCTTCAATGGCAATACCCAAATCGTTCATTTTAAATGGCATATCCACTTGTCGTTTTAACCGTTCAATGATGGCAAAGTAGTATTCCCACAGATTTTCCTGTTCTTCCAGACGGAAAGTATAGCGTGTTGCCGCCTCGGCATACGATTTACCCGGAACTTCAAGTAAATCCACTCTGAAATCGGGGAAACTTTTGTTGATTGCCAGATTGTTTCCCATGAAAAGCAGTCCGCCATAAGTGAGATGATCGTTGTCAGTAATTTGCATCTTTTCTAAAAATTCACTATCAGGCAGCGCATTGTACGGTAAACCCGGATTAAAACGCGACATGTAATCACGGTAGCGATAAAGCGTTGTGCGGTTTAAATCGTTAAGCGTAGTTCGTTCTACCGGACGGGCAGACATCGCGCCAAACAACTGATCGCGAAGCATTGCATTGATTTCCGATTCCGAAGCTCGCTGGTCGCCGCTTGCCGTACGAATGAAAGTATTGCTCAACGAGTTGTAATATACGGGTTTATGCTCCGACGCCGGAATGTAAAACGCCAATGTTTTAAACCCGTCTATTTCATATTGCCGGCATTTTGGCGTTATCAATACATTGAATTTGTTGCGATTTCTCAATACTGTAGTAAAGTTTTGTTCTAATTGTTCGGGGTCTTTTACGCCTGTTATTTCGAAATTTTTTCCTTTTTGCGAAACGCCCAAAACAATCCAGCCTCCCGCCGTATTGGAAAATGCGGAAACAGTCTCCCAAATATTTTTTGGAAGCTCGCGGGATGCATTTTTTACTTCAAAATCATCCCATTCTATATCCGACAAACGCTGAAGAAGCGCGTCTTTAGTCATATTATCTAACATATCATATCGAATATACTGCAAAGATAGTAAACAGGTTTGCATCCGATTCTGAGGTGCAGTTCGAATTGTCGCGACCGTTCGGGCGAGGTCAAAGCCTCCACCTCAGCATCAAATCCAGGTCGGTACGGTTATTGCCGGCAATGGTTTCGAGGCCGCTGCCGATCGTGTCGCGATCCGTATAATGGCTCCAGCCGGCTTTTACGGAGAGCGACAGCCGTTTCATCAGAAAATAGCGCACGACGGCGACGCAACGGACGCCTTCGCCATACAGGAACGACGAACTGTAGACATACAGAAGTTTTTTCTCATACGAACTGATGCGGCTGTCGTAATCGTCCGTACGGAAACAGGCGACAGACATGTCCGCCTGCAAACGCTCGGAAGGTTTCCATGCGAGGCTTTGCGAAAACGCCAGCCCGCGACTTTCTTTTCCCCCTACCTCGTCGTACAGACATGCATCGACCGCTGTGCGGAAAGACAGTGACGGTCGGGGCGTAAAAACAAACTGCCCCCTGACGCGGTGCTGACTGTAGGGAAGCACTTCCGTTTCGTGCGCACCATCCGCAGTGCGGTTGGATTCTTTCTGGCGGTAGCGGTAACGGAAATACGCGGAATATCTGCTGTCCGCCGTATAATCGGCCTGCACCATGTATTCATGGCCCGACGAAGGGGCATCGACCCCGTATTTCAGCCACGGAAAACGGAAAAAATCGGCGTATCCCGAAAAACTCCAGTGAGCAAGAGGCGTGATTTTCAATCCCAAATACAACCCCTGTTCGTTCTGCACATTGCTGTTCTGTGAAAAAGCGCTGCCGTAGTACGCCTGATAGTCGCGCGCATAGGAGCGAAAGAGGACAAGACCCGATAAATACGAGGCAGGCGACCATTGTAGCGCATCCAGCGTAGCCCATGCGCCGTTTTTCGAGACGCCCGTCTCGCCGAACATCCTGATTTTGCCATGCTGGAAACAGTAGTCCACGCTTGTGTTCACGTTGCGACTGCCTCTGAAAAAATACACATTGTATGGCTGTGGCACGGGCGCGACGGACAGATTTCCGTAATCATGCGTCAGGGTTGTTATCCCGACGGCAAAGCGCTGCACTTCATAGCGGATATTCCCGCCGAAAACCTGCGATGAAACCGTATTTCTCTTTTCCCAGTCATTTTCCACACGGTGCAGCCCGTCTGTTTTGAACGAAGTAATTTTGCCGTCTTCCACAGTGCCGTCTTCCCTGCGACGGGAATAAAAAAGACTGACATCGATGTTTTTCCAGCCGACAGTAGAAGCCAGCCCCCGGAAGAAACCGCTTTCGCCCGTAGAGTAATGACGTCTGAAACCGCTGTTTCGTTTTCCGGAGTGCGACTGTATCACATTCATCCGTGAATTGAAGTCATGGCTGAGCGCCAGTCCCTGTCCGAACGACGCCTTATAGTCGCCTGCAACAAAAGTCTTGAGCCATCCCGTATTGCGCAGCAGCAGATGTACGGAATAATAATCGTATCCCTTCCGGCGGCTGTTCATAAACGGCTCGCCGGCATCTTTTTCCATGACCAGCCCGGCCTGCACGCGGTCGTCGAAGGCATACGAATAGCGGAAAGCATGATAGAACGGCTGACCGAGATAGCGGCTGTTGGGCGACTTTTGCAACACGCTGTCCGGCGCCGGGCGGTATCCTTCCTTCAACGGGAACACGCGGTCGAAACGCACGACAAACTCCTGCGAACCGTATTTTGCAAGGTTGCCGGCATTCAGCGCCCGCCTGGCCGGCGCGATGTCGCCGGCATACACAAACGGCAACAGCAAATCGATTGTCGGCCAGTCCAGTTCCTCGACGTTTTTCAACTCGTAGACCGTCGCCATGAGACCGTACCGCCGCCTGTATGCAATGATGCTTTCGACCTGTACATCGGACAGAAACGGCAACTGTTTCAGCATCTCCGCCGTGACGGTATTCAGATTGTACGGATGCTCCGAAAGATATGACAACTCCGCATACAACGTCTCCACCTGTTCGTCGTCGTCTGTCTCTTCGGCCAGTTTTTCAATATATTCCATCCATTTCCCAGGCGTAGTACCTTCCTGACATTCTGCATTATAAGAGGAAATGAACAGCGTTGTCAACAACATTGTCAACCATCGTTTCATGATTTGCAGCCTTCATGCCGGTTAAAAAGAATACGACAAGCCCAGTCCCAGGCTTGCGCCCAGCACGGGATGATAAATCATTACAGCGTCGATCATGACGCCGTTGAAGCGGTAACCTATCCCCAGAGAAGGCTGAAAAGGCGATGTTCGCACGCCAGCCCTGAGATGAAAATCGTCTGTCGCGAGATATTCCATTCCGAGCGATGCCGACAGTGGCGTCTCTTCACAATGGGCGATGCCGGCAGTTATCAACACGTCGTTCATCATGTACCAGTTCGCGTCCAGCGCCGCCAGATATGCGCCGATACGCTTGCTGTCAATCCCTTCGTCATTCAGCGAAACGGAAGGGGAATTGATTATCGACAATCCTGTCAACAAGTTATCAACAGGCTGAAAAGCGATTCCGATGTCAGTCGAGATACGTGTGATATCCGATTCAAATATTTCCGACTGCAAAACGGCATACTGAACGCCGATACCCAAAGCCCACGACGCATTCAGCCGCTTGCCTGCCGAAAGACGGAACAGGCTTTCGCGATATTCGTCGTATCCGAACGAAGCCACATGCAGTCCGACGGGAAGCGTCCGATTGGGATAACAGAAGCCGCCGCTGAGCGTAGCCAGTTCCTTCATCGAATAGCGACTGTAATAGTCGGCACGCAACGACTTCGCCGTCTGCAGTCCCAGCAGCGACGGATTGAAAAGCGCCGAATGTGCTCCTCCATTGCCGCCCATGCCCAGCGACCGGACGTCGGGCAGTCGCAGATTGTCGGTTGCCAGTGCAGAAAGACACCACAACCACGCTGCAAATACAACAAGCAACATTTTTTTCATTAGCAGGATATTTTATAGTTTAAGATTTGTCTTCAATGAATCATTTATTTATTAAATCAGCGTACAAAGATATATATTTTTCAGCAACAACAGATTCGGAATAATTTTCCCGCACTTTTTTCACGCAGGCATCCGAAAGCC
>JAIRLS010000204.1 GCA_031259205.1 Bacteroidales bacterium
CAAAAGGGGCGTTCCTTTTTCCCGAAAGGGGCGTTCCTTTTTCCCGAAAGGGGCGTTCCTTTTTTCCGAAAGGTGCGTTCCTTTTTCAAAAGGGGCGTTCCTTTTTCCCAAAAGGGGCGTTCCTTTTCCCGAAAGGGGCGTTCCTTTTTTTTCAAGGTATTTTTAAATTAGTATTGCCTGTCGCTCTAAATTAGATATTAAACGATGGATCGTCAATAGTTTATTTCTATTATTCTATACTAAATTAACAATACCATTTTTATTTCATACCCGCATTATGTCTGGCGTCCTTCGACAGTCAGTACTATTTCACCTTTGACGGTTTGTCGTTCGTTCCATATTTCGAGTTGTTCGGCAATGGTGCCGCGTACTGTTTCCTCGTGCAGTTTGGTCAGTTCGCGAGAAACGGCTATTTTGCGTTCTCCGCCGAAATATTTTTTGAGTTCCGACAGTGTTTTCAGCAGTTTATGCGGTGATTCGTAGATAACAATAGTGCGTGTTTCCTCGGCCAGTTCCGCCCACCGTTTTTGCCGTCCTTTTTTGGCGGGGAGAAATCCTTCAAAGCAGAAGCGGTCGCAGGGGAAACCGGAGATGACTACGGCAGGGATCAAGGCCGTGGCGCCCGGCAGACATTCCACTTCAATGCCTTTCGTCACACATTCCCGTACCAACAGGAAGCCGGCGTCGCAGATACCGGGCGTGCCGGCGTCCGAAATCATCGCTATGGTCTGTCCCGACAGGAGGCGGTTGATGATTTGTTGCAGCGTTTGGTGTTCGTTGAATTTGTGGTGCGCCTGCAAAGGTTTGCCGATGCTGAAATGTCGCAGCAGATGGCTGCTGGTGCGGGTATCTTCGGCCAGGATGACGTCTGCCTGTTTCAGTACTTCTACCGCGCGGAAAGTCATATCTCCCAGATTACCGACAGGAGTTGGTACAATGTAGAGTTTCCCCATGTTCAAGGTCAATGAACAGTGTGTTTCCGGTGGATCAGGCTAACGAATTTCCGCACGGTATCCATGTCCTGATTCCAGTTGAATGGCCTGACGACATCCAAAGCCTCTTCCAACGAGCCTGCTTCGTCAATTTTTTTGACGGTTTCCCTGAAAAGATTGCCGTCGTTGTGGAATAATTCTCGGATATAGAGAAACTTATCGTTCACGCCGATACCTGACGAGATGTTGTCTAACGGCGTTGCCTGTAATTTTCCGGCAAGGTCGGTGGATGTTTTTTTTTGCGCCAGCGTTTCGTTGATAGGGTTATATCCGACGGGGCGGATTTTGTCTGCCAAAATAGTGGTTTCTCTTTTGGGAACGACGTTTTCGACAGTTTTTGTTTCTATTGCAGGAATGGCTTCCACTTTTTCGGTGAACACAGCGGGCGCAGGAGGCGCCGGTCGGATTTCGGGCTGAGAATCAGGGATAAAGTCCGGCGCATTGTTTTCCGGTGGCAGTATTGTCGCCGTTTCCGGTACGGCTTTCTCCGTTTGTTGTCCATACGCTCCCTTGTCGGCTTTTGCCAATTGATTGTGAATCAGTTTCAACTTCAGAAGTTGCTCGTACATTCCCTGTATTTTGCTCAATGCAAGGTCTAACTCGATATCTGCAATGGTTTCCTGTTCGTGTATCCGTGTAATCAGTACTTTTAAAAATCCGATTTCTTTGATAAGAAATTCCGTATATTGTTGATGCAGCATAAATTACCTGAATAAATAGACAAAGCCGTTTTTACTTACTTTGGGGGAAGAACCGGGCACTTCGGCGGTATAGAAATAAATGCCTTCGGCCATTTTCTCGCCTGTTGGAGCGCAACCGTCCCACCGGCAGGTTTTCGCTTTGATACTGAAAACAAGTACGCCTGCACGAGTGAAGATTTTTAGCGATACCGCGTTACCTGCGCTTGAAGTCACTTCAAAAAACTCATGCAGGTCGTCGTCATTGGGGGTAAAGACATTGGGGGCAATGATAGAATCGGTAACTTGCGCCATACCCTCTCCCGCAGTTTTTCCCCAGGCAGACGAAAAAACTGCCGCCCCAAGCGATATTGACAACAGCCAGCGGAATATCATTCGTTTAGGAAACGCTTTATTTCTTATATTGTGACCTTCGGACATGTAAAAAAATAATTTACAAAGGTAATTTTTATTTTTTCGAAAAACAAAGTATTTTTGAAATTTGAAAACAAAGTGATTTAAATTGACAAAAAACGATACATCCGAAGGACACGTTATTTTGGGAATCGACCCTGGTACCAACATCATGGGGTATGGCGTAATATGCCGGCGGGACGCCCGTCATGTCGATATGCTGGCTTTGGGCGTGCTGGATTTGCATCGCCTGAGCGACCATTATGACAAATTAAAAATGATTTTCGACCGCACTGTGTCGCTGATTGAGCAGTATCATCCGACAGAACTCGCCATTGAAGCTCCTTTTTACGGTAAGAATATCCAGTCAATGCTCAAGTTGGGACGGGCGCAGGGAACGGCAATTGCTGCCGCGTTGTCCCGTTCGCTGGACATTTACGAATATGCGCCCCGCAAAATAAAAATGGCGATTACCGGACAAGGCAATGCCTCTAAGGAACAAGTGGCGTTGTTACTGCAACGCATGTTCAATATTCGGGAGATGCCCCAAAATCTGGATGCTACAGATGGGTTGGCTGCTGCCGTATGCCATTTTTTCCAGCAAAAACCGCAGGCAACAGTTGTTTCCGGCGCAGCCCCCGCAAAAAGCTGGAAAGAATTTATGGCTCAACATCCCAAAAGAGTAAAATGTTAAGCAAAGCAAAAATAAAACTGGTACGTTCGCTGGAGTATCGCAAATATCGTTGCGAACACCGGCTGTTTGTGGCGGAAGGCGATAAAACCGTACGCGAAATGCTGCTTTCCCCGCTTTCCGTAGCCTGCCTGCTGGCGCGCGAAGAATGGATCGACGCCTTGCCGGACATTTTGCGTTCAAAAGCCGATGAAACATGGGGCGTCAGTGAAAAGGAACTCTCGCAAATCAGTTTTCTGAAAACCGCTCATCAGGCCTTGGCGCTGGTGCGGATACCGGAATACACGCCCGATACGGAAGAGATCACCTCCGGGCTTTCGCTCTATTTGGACGGCGTGCAGGATCCGGGTAATCTGGGAACCATCATCCGCATCGCCGACTGGTTCGGCATACGGCATGTGTTCTGCGGCGAAGGATGCGCCGATACGTTCGCGCCGAAAACGGTACAGTCCACCATGGGCGCCATCATACGGGTAAAAACTTATCCCGCAAATACCGCTTTACTTGGCCGTTTGCACGACGCTTATCCTGAATACCCCGTGTATGGAACTTTTCCGGAAGGAGATAATATCTATCTCAGCAAACTCCCTTCAAAGGCAATGATTGTGGCAGGTAATGAATCGAGAGGCATCAGCAGGGAAACGGCAACATTCGCGGATAAACGAATTAGTATCCCTTCATGGCCGGAGGGAGAAGCGACTTCCGAATCATTGAACGTGGCAACGGCAACAGCTATCGTATGTTCGGAATTTCGACGACAGAGATACAAATGATTTACCACAAACAGAGGCTTTAACGGACAAAAAACCTGAAATTTTCATTTTTTTCATCCCCTGCGTTTGGAAATATTAAGATATTCATCTATTTTTGCAAAAAAAATAAAATCTGCATTTTGTGCAGGAACAATCAACGGAATGAAAAATGTATCGTTTGTTTTGATGGTTTTCTTTGGATGGCTGCTGTCGTTCTCATGCAGCGGCAGTTCACGCCCGTCCGGAGCAAGCGCCCGTCCGGCAGAGGAAGATTCCCTCCTGCTGGCCGACATACAATACACAGACACCGAACATGACTTCGGCAAAATCAAAGAAGGAGAGAAAGTTTCTTACCGGTTTGAATTTAAAAATACCGGCGACCATAATTTGATAGTGAAACGGGTAAAGACTTATTGCGGGTGTATTTCGGCGCCCCAATATACCCAAAAACCTGTGGCTCCCGGAAAAACCGGTTTTGTGGAAGTGGCGTTCGATAGCGACCGGCAGCCCGGGAAACAGACCAAACACGTTGCCGTTGCCACCAATACCGAACAGGAAAACCATATCCTGACCTTAAAGTGTGAAGTAGAACCTAAATTCAATAACTAAATAAATTTGTATTACATGACAACATTGTATATTTTACTGCAAGATACAACCACTTCCGGAAGCGCAGGCGCTTTTGGCATGTGGCCGCTGTTGCTGATTATCGTCGTTTTTTATTTTTTCATGATTCGTCCGCAGATGAAAAAACAAAAAGCGTTGAAAAATTACAGAAGTTCGCTGCAAAAAGGCGATAAAGTGATAACGACCGGCGGAATCTACGGTAAGATTTCGAGTGTCGGCGATAATACCGTCGATGTGGAAATCGCCAACGGCCTTACCATCAAGATTGACAAGTACGCCATTCTTCAGGATTCTTCCGATTTGGCGGCGCAGAAATAGCCGCGTTGCCTCCGGCAGAAACGTAATGCATTGTTTTTGTTATTTCCGTATTCGAGAACGGATGCAAAAACATTAAACAATCGTATCACCATGATGACCCATATCGCTCATCATTTGCGAAGTACGTTTTGGGCTGTTCTTCTTTTTGGAAACGCTTCTGTTTACGCCTGTCGAATTGAAGTATCGCTGGATTCGCTTCCCAATACCGTGCTGTTTCTTGCCGGATATTACGGCGAACGGGTGCTGATGATTGATTCCGCCCGTTCCGACGATTCCGGCAGAGCGGTTTTCGACGGGATTCCGCTTCCGCAAGGCATTTACACGCTGACAGCGCCGGAGCGGTTCCGTTGCGATTTTCTTTTGGCAGAAGAACAAAACCTCCTCATCGGTAGAAAGGATAAACGCACATCCGTGTCGGGAAACCGGCAAACAGAAGCTTATGCAGACTATCTCCTGCTGGTGGAAAGCCGTCCGGAAAGGCAACAGTTGGACAACTACCGCGAAACGCTCATTGCAAGTTACCCCGGCACTTTGCTTGCTGCGTACCTGTCGGCATTGCAGCCCGTCCGTCCACCGCCACCGGAGCATCCGCAACCGGACGAACGGACGCAAATGATGTACGAATACCGGTACCGCCGGCAGCATTTCTTCGACCGCATTGACTTGTCCGACACACGTTTGTTGCACACCCCACTGTACGTCGAAACGATCAGGTACTATTTTTCCCAGTTTGTCACTCAACAGGTCGATACGCTGATATCCACAGCATACCGGCTACTTTGCAAAGCAGCCGGCAGTTGCGAAACCTGTTTTTTCATGATGGATTTTCTGGATGATTACAGCTTGCGTACGCCTGTGACAGGGATCGAACGGTTGCACCGTTTTTTACAGCCCAACCGCTGCATGTTGAGTCGAAAAGCAGTGTCGATGCTGCCGGAAAAGGAGAAAAACCTGAAATTTGTTTTACCCGAAGGAGAAAACATCTGCAAGCGGTTGGCTTCCGTTAACTATTACGGTACGGACGGGAAGGATTTCCGTTTTTTACAGACGGAGAAGTGTTTTCGTATCTTTTATTACTGGGACGCCGCATGTCCGCGCTGTCTGTCCGACGCCGACTCGTGGCAAAGGCTGATGAACAGGTATCATTCCGGATTGTGCGAAGGTATTGCAGTTCATGTCCGCAGCCCGCATCCCCCCAACAAGCTATTGGCCGCCGCCGCCGCTAACGTTTATGTATCGGATTTCACCGGCTATGAACGCCTTTTCCTTACCCATGGCTATGCCAAAACGGTACTTGCCGGACATGACGGGGAGATACTGGGTATCTTCGGTTCCATGCAGGCGCTGGATACTTTTTTAAACCAAATCACTCGTTGATATGCTCTGCGGCAAAGCCGGCCTGCTGTTTTCCCTCCCTGCGGCGGGATTTAAAATGCGAAGGAAATACCGCCGTTGAAACAGGTTGCATCAAGATGGATGCCGCCCTCGGCGAAGAATCCGATATTGTCGGTAACAAAAAAACGACATCCTCCCATAACACCTACCGAAAAAGTGGCCTCCACCTCAAATTTCCCGTCTTTTACGAGAAGGCCTGTCATGAGCGATCCGAAAACTTCCAGCCGGCTTTTAAGGCTGTAACGATAGGTAGCGCGAGGGCTTAGGAAATATTTCCTGTCGCGGCGGTAGGAGTTTCCGTCATACCTCTCATCGTAGGCGGAAACGCTGGCATAGCCGCCGACCGTGAACAGTCCCGGCCCCCAATAATCAATAAGGCCGTAGTCGTAGCTCACATTTCCACCCACGCCGGGAACAACGCCTATTCCCGCATTGATCAGGCCGGCGCCTTTTTCAAGAAGAGGTTGCGCATGAACAACCGTCATACTGCCGAAGACGGCAATAAATACGAATAACTTTTTCATGTTTCTGTTTTATTATTTTATTATTTTATTTTACTCTTTTATCTTTATTTTAAACCCGCACGTATTTTCTAATTACCCCATCGCAAAACGATATTAATAAAGACATTAACGGATGCTTCGCAGGGTTTGGAAATTCCACCTATTTTTACGCTGTCCGACAAAAAATGAAGACCATGAAATTTCACAAGGCAAAATTACATAAAAAACGTGAGTTTTCCAAGCGCATGAAATGAAAAAAGTTTTTACGAATGAAAGATACCGGTTAATTCTTTTTTTGAGGCGCTATGAAAAACAATTCTTCTGACCTCCACGAAGGCACGAAGGCACGAATGTAGAGGCGCACGGCGTGCGCCTGAAAGCACGAAAACCATCCTTTGGAGAATGCGGAACGTCCTGAAAGGACATAACTTTCATAACCGCCGGTCAGCGACCTGCGGAAGCCTCTCCATAGCTTCTTCTGCCTGAATTGAAAATTCAGGTAGCCGCACTGCTGCGGGAGGCCTCCTTTCCGCCGGTCAGCGACCGGCGGTTATGAAAAGGGGTGGGAAGAAAGCGGGAAATAAAACACGACTGAAACAGTCCGTTGACCCATAGCGCCTCAAAAAAAGAATGAACCAAGATACCATGAAATTTTGAGATTACACACAAAACAGATAAAAATTAGAGGATAAACAACCGAAGTCCGTCAAAAAAACGGTGGTAATGTAAAAAGTATGCCATCATAAAAATTTGGAAATCAGGAAGAAATGACGTATTTTGCAAAATGAAAATAACAATCACACTACCACACTCTACCGTCTATCCTCTTTTTTCTCCTGCAATGGGGTCGGCCCTTACAAGGATGACGAAAAACCGACTCACCCCCCCGCTCAATGATCCGTATTTTGGGGCGTCTTTCAATAAATTTAACAATTATAATAAATTTAACAATTTTTAACAAAAAATATTTGCACAACGAGATTTTATGTTATACTTTTGGCGCATCTAAATTTTTCGACTGATCAAATTAAAACCGGTTTTTACCGGAATAAAACATTCAAAAAAATGACGATTTTTCTTCCAATAAAATCCTTCTGTAAGCCGCAATATTCGTGGTTTGGCACGATTTTTGCACACACACACACACACACACACACCTTACATCACATAAATCACGCGCACGCGCGTAATTTAAAAAACTTTTTCCGAAAATCATACATCGCCGCAACATGTTTTTTGACATGGCGCGGT
>JAIRLS010000234.1 GCA_031259205.1 Bacteroidales bacterium
CCAGCTAATTACAAAAGAACTCCGTTTGGACAGCGCCGGCACGACGGAAACGACCGCCTTTAACGTCGCCCGCTACCATGAATGTTTCAAAATGTATTTCCGCAGGATGCGGCAGGCCCTCATCCGGTTATGCGGGCAAGTCTTCGACTTTTCCGGCTTTAGCTTCACGCTTCGCAGCTTTAGCTTCAAACCTTGCAGCTTTAGCTTTAGACCTTGCAGCTTTAGCTTTAGACTTTGCAGCTTTAGCTTCAAACCTTGCAGCTTTAGCTTCAAACCTTGCAGCTTTAGCTTTAGCTTTCGACTTTCGACTTTATCATGTATATTTTTCATATTATGACCAAAGATAGTATAAGACGATTACGATAAAAATAACCCCCTTTTATATTCTTAATTATCAGCGCGGTAAAAAAAAATAAAAATATTCATTTATTTATCACAATAATTTTTACTAATTTTAACCCTTCATTTAGTTGAAAATAGGGAAAGTGTTCAAATTAATAATTCGGTTACGATGCAAAATCGTTTGGAGATATTGGAGAAAGAGAATCGGGAGTTGAAAAAGCGTTTGGAATTGCTGGAGTCAAAGAACAGTCAGACGGTTATGACCGATATGGAAGAGGTTGAACTGACAGACATCATTTCAGTGGAGGAATTGCAGCAGTTGCAGGACAGTTTTTCCCGTGTTCTCGGTATTACGTCGATCATTGTGGATACGAAAGGAAACAGTATCACGCGATTGAGCAATTACAACGACTCGCGCTTTCAGGCGCAGTTTTCGGAACAGGAGTGTTTCGAGGGAAAAAAGCCGGCGCAGGGGGAGAAAACGGCGGATCATCCTTGCCGGCTGATGGAAGCCAAAGCGCCTGTCTATATCGGCGAACGGCATGTAGCCGACTGGAAGGCAAGCATGTACGGCGCAGGAGGAGCAATAGCGCCCTTTATCAAGGCAGCCTGCCCGGACACGGAAGACTTGTACGACCCTCTTCCCCAGTTGCAGGATAAAATTCAAAATCATTTTGACGGCATACGCGCCATGCTGGAACTGGCGGCCAACAAAATTTCCGGCGTCGGCTACAGGAACAGGAAACTTGCCTGTGAAGAAAAACGGTCGAAAGAAAAAATGTATCAGAGCGAACAGCAACTGGAAAAAAATAACATAATGCTGAAAGGCATTATGAACGCCATACCCGCTCCGGTGTTCGTGAAAGACAAAGAAGGCCGCTACATCCAATGCAACAACGCCTATCTGGAAACCTTCGGCTACACCGAAGAACAGGTGATCGGGAAAACCGCCGAAACCATCTTCGGCGCGAATATCAACAGCGTCGGGGAACCGGACTATCAACCGGAAGACGTCGATAACGCACGGCACGAAAATTCCCTGCTCACCGTCAAGGGATTTCGGGAGTTCCTCATCACGTGCAGCCATACCCCCGACAGGAGCGGTATCGTAGGCATCATGACGGACGTCACCACACTGAAAGAAACCGAACGGAAACTGATTTTCGAAAAAGAACGCATCGAAGCGCTGGGCAAAAACATCCCCAACGGATGCCTCTACCAGTTCAGCCTGAACCCCGCCACCGGAGAAATGAGAATAGAATATGTCAGCGATTCGCTGATCCCGGGGATGTCTGTTTCCGACACAGTAGGAGAAATCGACCGGCTCTTCGGGCTGGTTCATCCCGACGACTTCCCCACTTTAATGGCCAAATTGCAGGAAGGTATTGACACGATGGGCGATTTCAACGCAGAGTACAGGCTCGCCCTGTCGCCCGTGCGCTGGGTACAGATGATTTCGCACCCGCATCCGGAACGCGACGGAAAAATCGTGTGGGACGGCATCCTCCTCGACATCACCTCCCGGAAAGAAACCGAAAGGACGCTGCGAATCGAAAAAGAACGCATCGAAGCGCTGGGCGACAATTTCCCCAACGGATGCCTGTTCCGCTACCAGTTGCCCGTCCAATTCCTCGGACAGGACGACCGCCTCCGGCATGTCCAACTTTCCTATGCCAGCGCCTCGTGGGAAAAAATCTGCAATCTGTCGGTAGAAGCATCCATGCAGGACGTTACCCTGCTCTTCAAAAAAATCCATCCCGACGATCTGGAAGCCATCCTGCCACAAATGCGGAAATGTATCAACGAACACAAAGATTTCGCCGCAGAAATAAAGTATTATCACAGCGAATCCGACCTGAAATGGATACAGATCGCCGCACGCCCACACATAGAAGACGACATGGTCATCATCGACGGCTTCATCCTCGATATTACCGACCGGAAAATCACAGAAATAGAATTGACTTCGGAAAAAGAACGGCTGCAAGCGCTGGGCGACAATTTCCCCAACGGATGCCTGTTCCGCTACCAAATCCCCGTCAAATTCCTCGAACCGGAAAAATGGATGCAGCACATGCAACTCTCCTATGCCAGCGCCTCGTGGGAAAGAATCAGTAATGTAACGATAGATACCGCCATGAGTAACGGATTGTTGCCTTTCATGAAAATTTTCCCGGAAGACCTGTCCACCGTCGGCCCCCAAATGTACGACTGCATGAAAACGTACAAGGATTTCAACGCGGAAGTGCGCTACAATTACGACGAAAACGACCTCCGGTGGATGCAAATATCTTCCCGACCGCGACAGGAAGGCGAATGGATCGTCAACGACGGTTTTATCCTTGATATTACCGACCGGAAAAAGTCCGAAACGGAACTGTACAACTATCGCGACGAACTGGAACGGCTGGTAAAGGAACGTACCGAAGAACTGGAAGCCTCCACCGAAGAACTCTACGCCATCAACGAGGAACTGTCCGCCACCAACGAGGAATTTTCCGTTACCAACGAAGAACTGCATACAAAAAACGAACAGTTGAATCAGGAAATGGCCATTCGCAAACAAATCATGCAGCAGTTGGAAAACAGCGAAAACACCATGCGCAATTTCATCAGTCAGGCCATGGTGGGCATCGCCATTCTCGATCAGGAAGGGCGCGTCATCGAATGGAATCCCGCGCTGGAACAGATACTGGGAATCCCGCGCAACGAAGCCATAGGTAAATACGAGTGGGAAACAATGTTCAGTTTGCGCCCCGAAGAGGAGAAGACGGAAAAAACTTTCCTCCAGATGAAACAACGATACGAAACGGATTTCTATAAAAATCCCACAGACCACCTGCCCATGGAAATGGACAACTTCATCTGCACACCGCAAGGCGAAGAACGCTACGTCCATGTGTCCCTGTTCGCTATTTCACTTTCCGAAGGCAATCTACACGGAAGAATCTTCCTCGACCATACCGAAAAACACCTTACCGACCACGAGCTGGAACAATACCGTACCATGCTGGAAGAAATGGTAGAAATAAAAACGCAGGAACTGCTCGCTTCACAGGAACGGCTGGTCTCCCTGAGCGACAACCTCGCAAGCGGCGTGATTTTTCAGGTACTCAACGGAAAATTCACCTATATCAGCGCCAATTTCACAAAAATGTTCGGCCTGGAAATCGACAGCATCCTCGCCGACAAGTCGCTTTTCTGCAACCTGATAGACGAAAACGACCGCGACAAACTCTTCCTGTTCGACGACCGCGACAAAAATGCAATGCTCTGCGACATGGAATGTCGCTTCGTCCGCGACAACACCGTCAAATGGGTACACATACAGGCCAGTTGCCGCATACAGACCGACGGCGGAAGAATATGGGACGGTTTCATGATCGACACCACCAACCGCAAACTCGCCGATCAGGAACTGGAAGAAATCAGAAAACGGCAAAGTATCCTCATCAAGGTGCTGCAAATAGCGCAATCGTCGGAAAACATGCCCGACGCCATCAACCTCGTACTTGCCGAAATAGGCGAATACACGGGCGTAAGCCGGACGTATATCTTCGAGAAAACACCGGACGGACGAACCGTCAACAATACCTACGAATGGTGTAACGAAAACGTAGAGTCGATCATCGATCAACTGCAAAACATCCCCCTGACCGAAATGAAACGGTGGTTCGGCGTCTTCGAAAAAGGCGAATATATCCAAACCTCCGACATCTCAACCCTGCCCGAATTCGAATACGAAATACTGAACAATCAAAACGTCAAATCCTTTTTGGTCTTGCCGCTTGCTATCAACGGCGCAGTGTACGGATTTGTAGGATTCGACGACTGCTACGGCCACAGAGCATGGATCAAAAGCGAAGTGGAACTGCTCATCAGCCTATCCCACCTTATCTCCGACACCACGCGGCGCTTCAGGGCCGAAAACTCCATGCTGCTCTCGCAACAAACCATGCGTACCGTACTGGACAACATCAATGCCAACATCTACGTCGCCGATTTCGATACCGGCGAAGTCCTTTTCGCCAATAAAAAATTGCAGGAAGACGTCGGCTTCGTACAGGTCAAAGGCCGATTCTGCTGGGAACTGTTCTACGGATTCGACAAAACGTGCGAGTTCTGCCCCAACTCGCATTTGCTGGACGAAAACAGACAACCCGTCGGGCTGTATCACTGGGAATACTGGAACAGCAAGTACAAACGCTGGTACGAGTGTACCGACGCCGCCATCGAATGGGTAGACGGACGAACGGTACACATGGAATACGCCATGGACATCACCGGCCGAAAACAGGCGGAAGAAGCGCGGCAAAAATCGGAGGAACTGTACCGGCAACTGACCGTCGCATCGCCCGACGCTATCGTGGTGTGCGACCCGCAAGGCTTCGTGAAATACTGCTCGCCCAGAGCAATGGAACTGTTCCTTACGCCGGAAGACATACATATTGATACGCTGAACATCTTCAAATACGTCCATCCCCACGAACAGCAACGAATCTCGGAACTCTTTCCCTCCATAGTGAGCAGCGACATCGGCTATGTGCCGCAGATCCTCCTCATCCGGGAAGACCGGTCGGAATTTTTCGGCGAAATATCTACAGCCGTCGTCAAAAACGACAAAGGCGTCACCGTCACCGTTATCCTCGTGATACGCGATATTACCAAACGCAAAATGGACGAAATGGAACTCATCCGCGCCAAAGAAAAAGCAGAAGAATCCGACAAACTCAAATCGGCATTCCTCGCCAACATGTCGCACGAAATCCGGACGCCCATCAACGGCATCATCGGGTTCCTCGGATTCCTGAACGACGACAACCTCCCGCCCGCCCGCCGGCAGGAATACATCTCCATTGTCAATAACAGTTGCCAGTCGCTGGTCAAACTGATAGACGACATCATCGACACCGCCAAAATAGAAGCCAAACAAATGAGCATCCGACCAATGCCGCTGGCGCTTAACGAATTTATGCAAGAACTGCAAGTCTTCTTTGAAACCTATCTGGTAGCCAACGACAAGGATAAAATCGTACTGGTGCTGGACGACAGCCAGATCATCGACCGGTGCGTCATCTATGTGGATATGATGCGCCTGCGGCAGGTGATCTCCAACCTGATCGGCAACGCCATCAAATTTACCGAAAAAGGATTTATCCGTTTCGGATACCGGAAGTTATCGCCCACCATGCTTGAGTTTGCAGTGGAAGACTCCGGCATCGGACTGGCAGACGACCAGTTGGAAGTAATCTTTGAACGCTTCCGTCAGGCAGAACTCAACAACAGCCGACGCTACGGCGGCACAGGACTGGGACTGACCATCTCGCGAAGTCTTGTACAACTGATGGGCGGCGACATCCGCGTGGAATCGGTGCAGGGAGAAGGCTCTACCTTCTATTTCACCATCTCCTACCTGCCGGTCAATCCTGCCGACGAACGGGCCAACAGCGCACTGGCCGGCCGCGAATCCGGCGTCGACCAAACGCCCGCCCCCGACAATGCAGACAAACCGTTCGGCAATACTACGATCCTGATCGCCGAACCCGAAGGAATGAAATGCAGCTACCTCAAATACCTCCTGTCAATGACCGGCGCCGAACTGATCTTTGCACAAACCCCGCAACAATGGGCAAAAACCGTTTCGCAGCAAAAACACATTGACGTGGTGCTTGCCAACCCCGACATCCTGAAAAATGCGGACGAGGAAACCCTCCTTCAAATCAAATCGGGAAGAGCAGGCTTGCCGCTCGTATTCATGATGTCGGAAAAAGACGGATTTTACAGACAGATTGTCGCCGACATGCAATGCAGCAGCACGGTGGACATGCCCACCGATGCAAAAGGACTGTACGAAGCGCTTAAAAACTATGCAGGCAAGTAGAAAACACGGACAACGACCGCCTGCCGGATACGGCAACCTTCAAATAACCTGAGTTCGGGATAAGAAAAAGGGGGACATTCTAAAATTCAACGGATTAATTCGCCGCAGGCGATACCTGTCAATAGAAAACGAATCATATACGCCCCTCTCTCCATGTGGAAACGGCTACATAACCGGTTTAGGGATGACCCGGTTCAGTTTTTCGACGGTTACCGGTTCCACAATGCAGGGGATTTGACGCCGGTCGAGGGCAGCGGCTTGTTCCTCGTCGGCAGCAATTAGCGTAAAAGGCAATCCTCTGCGGATGAGAAGTGAAAACATGTCGTCGTTTTGCAGGATGTCGTATCCGGCAAGGACGCTGTGGACAGGTTTTGTTCCGTTGAGGTGTTCCGTCCACTGTTGCAGGTTGCCGGCTTCGAGTACGGTTACGCCCATATTGGCGATCAGCCGTACATAGAACATGCGTTTGACGGCGGCGGATTCGGCTATCAGCACTGTGGGCTGTTTTTCCTGCCGGAAGGCCGTTTTTCCTTCCAGCGTCCGGATTTCTTCCTCCGACAGGGGGATGTACGGTACGGTGAAAGAGAAGGTGGAGCCGAGATTGATTTCGGAATAGACGCTGATGTCGCCGCCCAACATGCGGACAATACTCCGGGAGATGGCCAAACCAAGGCCTGTGCCTCCGTAGCGGCGGTTATTGTTGAGGTCTGCCTGCCGGAAACTTTCGAAAATAACGTCTAACTGTTCGTCGGGTATTCCGCAGCCTGTGTCTTCGACGTAAAATTCCAACTGCCCCGGCGCTTTGGGTTTGTATCCGAACCGGACATAGCCCTTGTCGGTAAATTTGATGGCATTTCCCGTCAGGTTGGTCAATACTTGCCGCAACCGT
Source organism: Bacteroidales bacterium (assembly GCA_031259205.1). Lineage (GTDB taxonomy): Bacteria > Bacteroidota > Bacteroidia > Bacteroidales > UBA4181 > JAIRLS01. The sequence goes on from JAIRLS010000234.1 coordinate 7,113, forward strand.
TTGGGATCGACATAGATCATGCAGTTTTCGATGAGGTATCTGTCGTCCAGGATGACCACCAGCTTTTCCCTGTTTTTCGACCGGATGTAGAGTTCGCAGGTTCTGTTCAGTTCCTGCATGAAGTAATTGAGGTTGAAGGGAACGGGATTGAGCACCATTTGTTTGGATTCGATTTTGGCAATATCGACAATGTCGTCGATCAACTGTATCAGTTGCGTGCAGCTTTCCCTGATGATGCCGGAATAGTACTGCCGCCGTTTCGGGGTGACGTACTCGTCCTGCAGGAAGTTGAGGAATCCGATGATGCCGTTGATGGGAGTACGGATTTCGTGCGACATGTTGGCAAGAAACGACGATTTGAGTTTGTCCGATTCTTCGGCTTTTTCTTTGGCTTTTACCAGTTCCGTTTCGGCCTGTTTTCGCTGGGTGATGTCCCGTATTACCATCAGGATGCCGACTTCGGTGCCGTCGGGATCTTTCACGGCGGCGGCCGATATTTCTCCAAGGAAGGAGCTGCCGTCGTTGCGGATCATTACGATTTGCGGCACGTAGCTTGACTGCCCGCTGATGAGCTGTTCGAACAGGCCTGTGGGGGCCTGGACGTACTTCCGGATGTCGATCGAACGGACGTCGTCGTCGGGTTTCAGGCCGAACAGTTCTATGGCTTTCGGCGACATGTATCTGGTGACGCATCCGGCGTGACACATGATAACGGCGTCGGGCGAGGCAACGGTTAACTGCCGGTACATGGCTTCGGAACGCACCAGTTCGTGGTTTTTTTCTTCTACAATTGCTTCCAACTGGTTGCGGTAGCGTTCCAGTTCCATGTCGGTCTGTTTTCTTTCGGTGATATCCCTTACAATGCATCCGAACAGGCGGTTTTCCGCAAAGCCGACGGGAAACATGGACGACTGGATGTACCTGACGGAACCGTCGCTCGTGTAGAATGGCAGTTCGTTCATGATGGGCTGCTGTTGTTCGTCGCCGTCGAAACAGGACAGACTGTGCAGTTTCAGTTTTTCGTAACAGGGGTCTGTTTTCTTTTGCGGCGGCAGGTAAGCCAGCAGCAGGTCCCAGTAGTATTTTCCTGTGGCCTGTTCGGAGGGGATTTTTGTAATTCTTGTTTGCGCTTCGTTCCAGTGGAGGACGATGCCGTTTTTGTCGGTGATAAAAATTCCATCGAGCGACTGCTGAATGAAGTTGCGGAATTTTTCTTCGCTGTCTTTCAGTTGTTCGAAGATTTTATTTCTGATGTCGATTTCGTCTTTTAACTGGATATTTTTGATTTGGATTTTTTCGTTGATGGAGTTCAGTTCGTTGTTGGCGGTCACCAGTTCGTTGTTGGCGGAGGAGAGTTCCCACAGGGTGGCTTCCAGTTTTTCGGTGCGTTCTTTCACTAAGTTTTCGAGGTGAAGCCGGTAATTGTCCAGTTCCTGTTCCGTTTGTTTTCGACGCGTGATGTCGAGGATGTATCCGTCGCCGATGCAGGTATCGTCTTCGATGCGCGGATGGCAGCATATTTGCAGCCATATCGCCGTGTCGGGCGCCGGGCAGTATCTGATTTCCTCGTTGAGCATGGATTTTTCGCTGATGCACCGGTCGATCCGGTTGATGAAGGATGTCCTGTCGTCGGGATGGATATGGGAAATCACCCGGTCGAAATTGGGCGATTCGTCTATGGGAAACCCCATGATGTCTTCCCACTGTTTGCTTGCGTAGGTAATCGTTTTTTGTTCCGTGAAGAGGTTCATTTCGAAACGGAAGAGGATGCCGCCGGGCAGGTTGTCGCCCAGCGACTGTATTCGTTTTTGCTGGTCGAGCAGGGCAAGTTCGGCTTCTTTCTTGCCGGTGATGTCTATCAGGAAACCGTTGAGCTGGACTGTCTCCGGTTCGTCCTGATCAAGAAAAGCCGTCATGCTTACCTGAAACCATCTGGAGACATGCCGGCTGTATAGATAACGGATTTCGCACAGGATACTGCCCCGCGACGCCAGGCAGGTTTTGATGGCGCCGACATAATTCAATATGTCGTCGGGATGGATTTTGGAAATCACCACCCTTCCGTTGGCGGCTGCCTCTTCGGGCGATACGTTGGTCATTTTCTTCCACGATTTTCCCACATAGACAAACGTACCGATAGATTCGTCGAAATTCGGACGGAAACGAAACAAAACGCCACCCGGGAAATTATCGCTCAACATTTGCAGGTATTCCTTGTCGCGTGCAAGCAGGGATACCTGTTTTTTCAGGGAAGAATTTTCGTCTTTTAGCTGTTGAAGATTCATTGCCGATTCAATACATAGTAATTCAAAAAACGCATAAAAATACGCAATTATTATTCATAAACGTTATAAACATACAAAAAAACGATATTTTTTTTTCATTTGTCAAAATTTCTTTGTTTTTTTGCCGTGAAAAACCTTAAAATTCTTTGGTTATGAATGAAGATGTTCAGTTGTATTTGGATGACGCCGCCGAAAAGATGGAAAAGGCATTGAAGCACTTATCGGCAGAATTGGCAAAACTTCGGGCGGGAAAAGCAAATCCGTCCATGCTTGACGGTATATTTATCGATTACTACGGCACACCAACGCCTTTGCATCAGGTGGCCAACATCAATACGCCCGATGCACGCAGTATTGTAATCCAACCGTGGGAAAAAAAGCTCATCGGCGCTATTGAGAAGGCGATTTTTGCCGCCAACATAGGGCTGACGCCGGGTAACAACGGCGAAACCGTTCGCCTGAATATTCCCCCGCTGACGGAAGACCGCCGTAAAGGTCTGGTAAAACAGGTGAAAAATGAAGGCGAAAACGCCAAAGTCAGTATTCGCAACGCCCGCCGCGAAGCCATTGAAGAGTTCAAAAAACTTGGGAAAACGGGGCTTCCGGAAGACGTTGAAAAAGATGCGGAAGAAGACGCGCAAAAATTGACCGACAAATATTATAAAAAGGTAGAAGAAATTTTAGCCCGAAAGGAAGAAGAAATCATGACGGTGTGAAAATCCGTCCGAACACAGAATACATGATGAAGGTCGGCTTGGAAAAAAACCGGTAACGGCGCTTTCTCTGAAAAAGAAATTGCTGTACGGGGAGTTTACAGGCTTTCTCGACATCTCAAACTACTTTAAAATGAACGATATTCCAAAGACTGAAAAAGATTTCAGGCTGTTATTCGAGCAATACTATCCGGCGCTTTGCGGTATTTCGCGCGGATATGTACGGGACAAAGCCGTTATTGAAGAAATTGTCAATGACGTCTTCGTGAAACTGTGGAATAACAGGATGCAAATCCAAATCCATACTTCCTTGAAAGACTATCTTTTCAAATCCGCCCAAAACGCTTGCATCGACTATTTGCGCACCGGACGGAAACACAAGCAGACAACCTATATTGCAGAACATGAAACGGTGTGCCACACTTTGGCCGATCTGGGCGAAAACCCGCTGGAATATGTAGTAAGCAACGAAGAACAGCAACAGATACTGAACGCCATCGAGGAACTTCCCGAACGCTACCGCATGACTTTCCGGTTAGTCAGGCTGGAGGGGATGAGCTACGAAGAAGCAGCCCAAAACATGGAGATCAGCAAAAATACCGTTAAGTCGAACCTTCGGGAAGCGTTGTCCGTATTGAGGGAGAAACTGAAAAATCTGGCGGTCATATTCCTGATCATCCGCCTAACCGAAAGCGTTTACCGCCATGTAACGGGCGGTTTTCCGCACAACCGCCGCTCCTCGAAGTGAAATCCCGGCGCAACATTAGTTTTTCATCATTTTCTTCCCTGTATTCGGGTTGATGTATCCATTACAAGCGCAAAACTCGGTTAATTCTTTTTTTTGAGGCGCTATGAAAAACAATTCTTCTGACCTCCACTATAGCGCGAAGGCGCGAAGGCACGAAGGCACGAATGTAGAGGCGCACGGCGTGCGCCTGAAAGCGCGAAAGCCATCCTTTGGAGAATGTGGAACATCCTGAAAGGACTTTTAAGAGGGATGAGAAGAAAGCGGGAAACAAAACACGGATGGAACAGTCCACTGACCCATAGCGCCTCAAAAAAGAATTAACGCAAAAACTCCCCTGTTTGCTGTTTAAATCAATACGACGAATTTATTTTATGCTAAAATTACAAACATCCTCCGGAGTTCAAAGGACGTCACATGAAAAAATTTTTTTATTGCGGAAAGATACGAAAAAAAATCTGTCTCACGGTTAATGCTCTCCTTTTTAGGATGTCGCCTTTTAATCATGTTTAACCGTATCCGAGCCAAAAAACGGCTTGCCGGTTTCTAAAACAGTCGGGGTGATGTGACTCGAACACACGGCCTCTACGTCCCGAACGTAGCGCGCTACCAACTGCGCCACACCCCGCATTGAAAAAGTGCGCAAAGATATAACTTTTTTTCTGTTTGACACTCCATGTTAATGATAATTTTGAAAATTGTTTTCTTTTTCCCATGATCTCCTAATGACGGCTTCTGCCGTTTTCAAATCGCAGGGGGCAGTTATTTTGATGTTTTCGCTGTTGCCTTCCGTCAGATGGATAGCGTGTCCTTTGTGTTCGAAAACCGAAGCGTCGTCGGTGAAGGCTGGCATATAGTCCTGTCGATATGCCTCTTTGAGGGCTGTCAGGCTGAAAACCTGCGGCGTCTGTATCAGCCTCAAGCGTCGGCGTTCGACGGGTCGGCTGCCGTTGTCCGACACCATCCGTACCGTGTCCGTTACGGGTATCGCCGGAACTGCGTTGCCGAACTGTTCCGCTTCACGGAAACATGCGTCAATGACGTTAAGGCTTACCAGCGGCCTCACTCCGTCGTGAACGGCTATCCATCCGTTGCCGGAGAGTGTTTCCAGACCGTTTTTTACCGAGTGGAACCGTGTTTTTCCGCCTGCGACAGTCCGGTGAGGAAGGGTAAAACCGTGTTTTTCGCATAATTGCTCCCAGAAAGGGATTTGCGTCACAGGCAACACTACCGTCACAGGCATGGTAGCGTCGTAGTGGGTAAAGATCCGTATCGTATGCATTAACAGTGGAATACCGCACAATTCAAGAAACTGTTTCGGTGTTTCCGACTGCATTCTGCTGCCGGAACCGCCGGCCACGACCAAGAGGTAACGGGTGGCTCGGACAGACGCAAAAGGTTTAGCGAAGGTCACTCTACGGGCGGAAAATCGTCTTCCAATTCGGCGGCCGGATCCTCTTTTGCTTCGAGCGTTTTTTTGATTTCCTGTTCGCTCAATTCTTTCATGTTGGTCACAATGAATTCGGTGGACAGAAAGTTGCCGAACTGGTTACATTCGTCGATGCCTTCACGGAACAATTGTGTAAGATCGGAACTGATAGGCACTACTACCCGCATAGTGGTGTAGTCATTCATGAAATTGACCTTTTCCAGTTCGCTGTTATGCCGTTTCAGGGCGTATTCCATCTCTTTCATAACAATTTTCTGCTGAAAGGGCTGTAAATCGCCGCCAATTCTGTTGATGAGAACTACAAAATATCTAAGTTTATGGCCTTTCCCTCCCAATCCGGTGGAGATAAATACCTGACGCCGGTCGAGCAGATGACTTTCCAGAAGGAGCCTGTTTTCCTGTAATGCCAATTGCGCCCATTCTTTCAATTCTTCTTCCGGCTGTTTGGCATACGCTTCTATAGCTCTGAAAATTTCGGGATTGGGGATTCCTGCCATCTGAGTAAGCAGTGTTTTTTTTTCTTTCACAGGTAGATCGGCGTTCATTAATTCGTCTTTCCTGGCCAGAATTTCTTCATTTTTCTGTTTTCCGCGTATTTTCCCGCATGCCTCAAAATACTGCATTTGTACGGCTACATCTACAGGTTCTTCCAGCAGACTGAAATTGTCTTCCATGCTTCCGAAAAAATCTTGAATCTTTCTATAAACATTATCGTTATCCATGGCAAAAACTTTAGATGGTTTCGATTGTCAAAAGTACAATAAAATTATCATTCTACCAAGTAATTATACTGCATTTTTTTACGATGACGGTGAAATGATTTAATTTTCAAAAGAATATTCGACGGCGGCGGGGTGTATTTGACTGCGTCGATTTTCAATTCAAATTGTCGCTCAAGGAAGGGTACCGTTTTCCGTCCGGAAATTTAACGGTACGATCCGCGAAGAAGCAAGCAGATATTGAGTTATGCAGGATATTGACTGTTCTATTGCAACCAAGCCTGTGCAAAGCCTGTTTATTCCGATACGGTTGCGACGCGGATCCGTTCATTTCCTCGATAAGTCCGCAGGCTGTCGGGTTACCGTCGAAGGCCTGATGGCGTCGAACCGGAAAAAGGAGGGTTTTCGGGAACAAGTTTTTGAAAAAACGGGGTTAATTCTTTTATTGCCGCGCTATTGGTCAGCGGGCTGTTCCATCCGTGTTTTGTTTCCCGCTTTCTTCCAAAGCACGAAGTTTTTTACTTTGTGTTCCTTCTGCGACTTCGTGGTTAAAAAAAAGTCCTGAAAGGACGCCGTTGCACCGCTTCTGCGCCTTCGCCCTTTCATAGCACCTCAATAAAAGAATTAACCAACCATCGCCCGTGACAGGTAAACAATCGCCGTTCAAATAGACAAAAAGTAATGACGGGAGCCTCATTGGCAGGAATCCGGAATCGGCTTGTCTTATAGCGGGAAAGGGACGTCTTCTTTTCATGACAGGGTGGATAGTGGATGGGGTTTTTGCGCATACCCCCCCCCTACCCTATTTTATGATGGGATCATCCCGTTCACGAGCGTTTTGTCCCTACGGCATACACATTTTTTCCAAAGAAAACGGAACAAAACGACAAGACCCGGTTCAGCGGGAAAATCATACGATCGTATAAGCGGAGAAACTTTCCGTTGATTTGTCCACTGCCGTTGTCGGTACATTTGAACAGGAGAGCGGCAAAAAATCCTGTAATATCCGCATAAGCGGCCTTTTCCACCTGTATGCCTGCGTTTATCATTAACCGTACCAGCGTTATTTTGTTGTATCTTCTGAAATGTCCTATTGACTGATCGAATGAAGAATACAACAGTTTGAAGGCAGGTACATATATCAGCATTTTTCCTCCCTGTCTGAGTTTTTTCGACCACTGCGAGAGGGTTTCGGCGTCATTTTCGACATGTTCCAGTACGTTGAGCGCATAGATAAAGTCGATGCTTTCGTCGGCAATGTCATTTACCGAGGCCGTGACGGACAATCCTTTCCGCCTGATGTGATCCCGCAACTGTTCGTCCGGTTCGACGCAGGTCACACGGTAGCCTTTGGCAACGTTGACAGCGGCAAAAGTCCCGACGCCGGCGCCGATATCCATCATTGTTCCCTGCGGGGCATGTTTCAATATGAGCGATGACAGCCATGCGTTGTAGCGCTTGGCTTCGGTCATGATTTCCAGAACGCGGGCGCCGCTGTATTCTTTTTTTCCCATTTCAATAACGAAGCTCTATCAGCGTTGCCGGTTCGTTGTTGCCGATGGTGTGTTTTTCAACGATTATGCCGGGATATTTCAAAGCCATGATGTGGGCATAATTGTGCAGCGTGTTGATGATTCTTCCCGTATATTGATTCGGATTGACGCGCAAACTGGCCAGAATCATGTAGCGTACGCGGCCTTTTTTCAATCTGTCAAGCATGTTTTCGGGAGAATATATCAGATTCCCTTCCCTTTCGTAGAACGTTTTCTTAAACTGTTCGAAATTATCCGTGTAAGCGATTTCATTTTGTTTTAATTCGATAATTATATCGTCCACTTCATTGTCGTCCACTTCATAAACGCCGCACATGAGCGTGGTGACGTCCGAGATTTTTATTTCCCCGTTCAAAACGTATCTCATTGCAGGCGTCAGCATCAATAAATTTTTTGAGGAAATATCCGTTACGATAACGGTTTTGTTGGCGGCCGGTTTCCACTTGTCGAGGCTGTCTCTTAACACGTTGGGAACGGAAATAATTCCGTAAAAATCCCTGTTGGTATAGATGGTGGAGGTGCTTGGTTTGCGGGAGGCGATTTTTACGGAATCGGGCGTATTTTCCGCCGCCCATTGCGACATTCGTATGTAGTTCTCCCAATCGGGCGGTAAGCCGTATAGAATATTGCCTTTCATCAGTTTTCCCAGCGATGCGGTATTGGCTTTGACTCGCGCAACGGAGTGATTCAGCGTTCCCACGAACACAACGGCGCACAGTATCACGTAAACGAACTGTAATCCGCGTTTTGGCTGCAAATGGTAATATATGCCGGATAATATTATCAGTAAAATAAGCGGATAGTACACAATGACAAAGCGTTCCTGTTGCCATGAAGCATGGAGGAGGATAAAATTGGCCAAACAAAAACCGATCGTATGTAAAGCAACGAGTAACAGTGTCTTATTTTTCATGAAGGCCATATAGCCGCCCCAGATGCACAACAGGCACAGAATCACCGTCAGCGGTACGGAAGAAACGGTTATGTCTGTTTTCAAGCCCAAAAACTCGGCAATGTATTTGGACATGTAATTGTTGATATTTTCTATCAGGCGAATCACAAGACCGCCGGCGTCTTCCATGCCTTTGCCCGGACTGTAAAAATCTTTGGTGAAGAAAACCTGCAAGCGGTAAGGATCTCCGCTTTGAGGCCACACGGCATCTTTCAACACCCGGAACAGCGCAAAGACAACGCCATTGGCAAAAAGGGTCAAACCGGCGTTTTTCCACTGTTTTGCGAACAGGAAATATATCACAAAAACGCCAATAGCGGCATAACCTACCGTACGTGTCAAAGTAAGACACAGAATCAGGACGGCAAGCAAAAAACAGCGCAAGATATTTTCCCGGAACGAAACCTCTTTCCGGTCAAGATAAAATCGGCCGAAAAAGAAAAGCAGCAACGACTGGAAAAGCATAAACAGCGGCTCGCTCAGTATGGCCGACGAGTACCACAGCAGGGAACCGTTAATGCTTAAGAGCAGTAGGCACGGAAACAGTATTGCCGACGGGATTCGACGGTAGAGCGCTTTGTAGAGCAAAAAAAGAGATGCAAGTACCATCAATGCGGAAAGCGTCTTTAACAGTACGATGTTGATGCCGAAAACAGCAATAAACGGACTTAACAGTATCGGGTAGAACGCGCCGCGTGAAGATGGAAATCTAAATTCGTGAACAAATTTATAGCTGTGCACCAAATAATCCGAATCATCTCCCATCATATTGATTTTCGACTCAAAAAGAAGAAAGGAAAAGAACGCCGCTACCGCCAGCAGCAATCCGGCAAACAGACCGTGCCGACGATTGAAATAATCTTCCAAACGTTCAAACCATGCAGGCGGGCTTTTTTTTGATCTTTTCTCTTTTTTTCTGCTCATTTTATAAATTAACCAATAAGTTAATCAAACAGTTTATATTTAACAATACACCATATCGCATGAACACCGTCTTTCCAATTGATTTTCTTACCTTCGGCGTATGTACGGCCATAATAGGAAATACCCACTTCAAAAATCCGTATACCTTTGATTTTCGATATTTTGGCGGTTATTTCCGGTTCAAAGCCAAACCTGTTTTCACGCAAACGGATATTTTTGATGACGTCTGCGCGAAACAACTTGTAGCAGGTTTCCATGTCCGACAAGTTCAGATTGGTGAAAATGTTCGACAGGAACGTCAACATCCGGTTACCCAGCGTGTGCCAGAAGAACAGCACGCGACGGGGTCTGCCGCCGTTGAAACGCGATCCGTACACCACATCGGCAACGCCTTTCAGCAAAGGATCCAACAGGGACGAATATTCCTCCGGATCATATTCCAAATCGGCGTCCTGAATGAGGATGAATTTTCCGGTCGATAATTCGACGCCTTTGCGGATAGCCGCGCCTTTCCCTCTATTGACCGGCTGGTTGAACAGCCTGATCTTCGCTTCCGGATGCAGTTGCATGTACTCTTCTGTTTTTTCTTTCGTGGCATCGACGGAACAATCGTTAACCACGATAATCTCCCTGTCAACGCCTTCAGGCAAAACAACTGAAAGCACTTTGTCCAGCATTAGTGCAACAGTCGTCGCCTCGTTATAGGCCGGAACAACAATAGAAAGAATCCTGTCTTCCATGACATCCCTTCTCTTTCACTCGAGATCAAATGCTTTTTTCAATGTATCGACATAATCCAGTTTTTCCCACGTAAAAAATTCCGCTTCTTTCGATGTTTTTCCGTCGTAATTGATCGCCACGGTCTTTGTGTAGGGGGCGATGCCGAAATGTCCGTATCTTGCCGTATCGCGGAAGATGGGATTTTTCAGGCCGAAACGTTTGACTATACTGTAAGGGCGCAGGTCGAAAATCTTTTCTATTTTTCGGGCAATTTCGCCGTCGGAGAGCGACACGTGGGAAGTGCCGCAGGTATTGACATACAGTCCTATGGGCTGTGCAACGCCAATGGCATAAGCCACCTGTATCAGTATTTCGTCGGCAATGCCGGCCGCTACGACGTTTTTGGCGATGTGCCGAACCGCATAGGCTGCCGAACGATCGACTTTGGAGGTATCTTTTCCCGAAAACGCCCCGCCGCCGTGTGCGCCTTTTCCGCCATAGGTATCCACGATGATTTTGCGTCCGGTGAGGCCGGTATCACCGTGAGGGCCGCCGATAACGAACTTGCCTGTCGGGTTTACATGAAGGATGTAATTGTCGTCGAACAGCCGCTGGATACGTGCCGGAAGTTCGGATTTTACGCGGGGTATCAGAATGTCTTGTATGTCTTTCCGGATAGCGGAAAGCATTTTTTTCTCCTCGTCGAAATCGTCATGCTGGGTGGACACCACAATTGTATGGATGCGCAAGGGTTGTCCCCTGTCGTCGTACTCAACCGTCACCTGCGACTTTGCGTCCGGACGCAGATAGTTCATTTGCTTGCCTTCCCTGCGAATCTCCGTCAGGGCAACCAGCAAACGACGCGCCACAACCAGCGCCAACGGCATGTATTCGTCCGTTTCGCGACAAGCGTATCCGAACATCATGCCCTGGTCGCCTGCTCCCTGCTCTTCTTCCCGGGAACGTTCCACGCCCTGGTTAATATCGGGCGATTGTTCGTGGATAGCCGACAATACGCCGCACGACGAACTCTCGAACATGTATTCGCCTTTAGTGTACCCTATTTCGCCGATCACATTCCTTGCGACCTGCTGGACATCCACATATCCGCGCGTTTTGACTTCGCCGCCCAATACGACCAGTCCTGTTGTAACCAATGTTTCGCAAGCTACTTTCGATTCGGGATCGTTGCTGAGGAATGCATCCAGCAACGCATCGGAAATCTGGTCGGCCACCTTGTCCGGATGACCTTCCGAAACAAATTCAGAAGTGAATAAATATGCCATAATTCAATATTGATAATATTTCAAGTTGCAAAAATATATAAAAAAAAGAAACGTTGATACTGAAACTCTTTTTTTTT
>JAIRLS010000238.1 GCA_031259205.1 Bacteroidales bacterium
GGATTCTCGTTTGCTACCGCGTAGCAAATAAGAAATTAGTTTCTCGCTTGCTACCGCGTAGCAAATATGAATTTAGTTTCTCGCTTGCTACCGCGTAGCAAATATGAATTTAGTTTCTCGTTTGCTACCGCGATCCGTTCAGAAGGACGGTTTTCATCCTGTAATGCATGGTCGCCGGTAAATTGCTGTTTACCTTTCTTGCACAAATAATTTTGCTTTCCGTACGATTTTTTGTCGTTTTTTATTTTCATCTACAAAAACATACATTATTCGCTGATTTTCAGGTTATTTTTACAACAGCGTACTTTTTACGTTGCCATCATTTTTTTTTTCACTTGAACACATTGAAAATCTTTTTGTATCTTCGCATCAAAATTTTGGGTGTTTATGATTAGTGGAGGGGAAATTTTTATTGTTGTGCTGGCGATACTTTTGTTTTTCGGGGCGAATAAGATTCCTGAATTTGCCCGCATGATGGGCAAGGGCGTGCGGGAATTTCGCAAAGCTACCGACGATATCAAACGCGAACTCAACGACAGTTCGTCCGGTGTGATGGATGATGTCAAAGCCATAAGGGATGACATTTCCGGGACATTGAACAAGGAAATAGCCGCGCCTGTGGAGGATACGGTCAACGAAACCGCAGCCATGGTTGAAGAAGAATACAGTGATCCCTACGACCATGATTATTACTATCAAAACAAGGATTATGACAACGCGCAGGGCAATGAATATGCTACTGCGGCGGCGGAAGAAAATCCGGCAGGCGGGAACGTCGAACCTGTTCAACCGGCGGAAGGATGATCAGCGGGGAACAAATCACCAAAACATTCGGGCGTCTTCAAGTGCTCAAGGGGATAGACATCCGGATACCCGAAGGACAGATTGCCGCCATCGTGGGAGCAAGCGGAGCGGGGAAAACCACTTTGTTGCAGATTCTGGGAACGTTGAGCCACCCCACCTCCGGGAAAGTATTCATTGACGGAAACGAAGTCAGCCGGCTAAGTGAAAATGAACTGTCGAGATTCCGCAACCGGCATATTGGATTTGTTTTCCAGTTTCATCATTTGCTTCCGGAGTTTACCGCTCTTGAAAATGTCTGTATTCCCGCTTACATTCGGCGCGTGCCGAAATCAAAAGCCGAAGGGAAAGCCAGAGAATTATTGTCGTTTCTCGGTTTGGCGGAACGCATGTCGCACAAGCCCGAAGAACTTTCGGGAGGCGAGCAGCAGCGTGTTTCGGTGGCAAGGGCGCTCATCAATGACCCCAAAGTGATTTTTGCCGACGAACCTTCCGGAAACCTTGATTCGAAGAACAAACAGGAGCTACATTCGCTCTTTTTCACCCTACGCGACACTTTCCGGCAAACCTTTGTGATTGTCACCCACGACGTCCGTCTGGCGGAATTGTCCGACGTCCGGTACGAAATGTCCGACGGGAAAATCATTGGAAAATGGAATTGTTGAATCCTCATTTTTTTTGCAAACATGAACATCGTCATCATCAAATATAATTCCGGCAACATTTTTTCCGTTGATTATGCGTTACGGCGGTTGGGCATACGCGCCGAGATCACCGGCGACCATCGGAAAATCAAATCCGCCGATAAGGTCATTTTTCCCGGCGTGGGCGAAGCTTCCACCACGATGCGGTATTTGTGCGAACATGGCCTGAACAGCCTGATACGCGGGTTACAACAGCCTGTGCTGGGCATTTGCCTTGGGTTACAACTGATGTGCAGCAGGTCGGAAGAAGGCGATACCGCCTGTTTGAACATTTTTGATGAGGAAGTGGTGCGTTTTCGTCCTCCGGACGGCATCAAGGTGCCGCACATGGGGTGGAACAGCCTTCAAAACATGCAATCGCCCCTGTTTGACGGTTTGCCCGCCGACCCCTATGTGTATTTCGTACATAGCTATTACGCCCCTATAGGGACGCACACCATTGCCGTTACCAGCTATTCCGGTACTTTCTCGGCAGCGCTCAGGCGCGATAATTTCTTCGCCTTGCAGTTTCATCCCGAAAAAAGCGGAGAGGCAGGCGCTTTGATATTGAAAAACTTTATCGAAAAAATCGGATAGCCGATATCCCAACGCCCGTTACCTGCCGGTAATACTCCAATCGACAGGAGTTATCCCGTTTTGTTGCAGATATTCGTTGGCTTTGGAGAAATGTTTGCATCCGAAGAAGCCGCTATAAGCGGAAAAGGGGGAAGGATGGGGAGCTTCGAGAACGAGATGTTTTTGGGTATCGATCAGTCTTTTCTTTGCCCTTGCGTAGTTGCCCCACAGCATGAATACCAAATGCTCGCGTTGCGCGGACAATAGCGCTATCACCTTATCGGTAAACGTTTCCCAGCCTTTGTTCTGGTGTGATCCGGCAGTGGAAGCCCGCACCGTCAGGGTAGCATTGAGCAGGAACACTCCCTGATCCGCCCATGACTCCAGATTGCCCGATGAGGAAGGAGGAATACCCAAATCGTTCTGTATTTCTTTGAAAATATTCTCCAGTGAAGGTGGTGGCGCTACCCCGTCGGGAACCGAAAAACTCAGCCCATGCGCCTGTCCTTTACCGTGATAAGGATCCTGCCCGAGTATCACTACCTTCACCTGCCGGAACGGCGTGTGGGCAAAAGCGTTAAAAATCAAAGCGCCGGGCGGATACACGGTGTATCGTTGTTTCTCTTCTACCAGAAACATCTTCAGTGCAGCAAAATAAGGCTGCTCAAACTGATCGGACAGTATTTCCAGCCAACTTTCTTCTATCTGTGGTTTCATAAAATGATCAATTTTAAAAACAGACGGCAAAAATAAACAAACTTTTTATGCCTGCAAAGTAAAAAAATCATGGTTAATTCTTTTTTTGAGGCGCTATGAAAAACAATTCTTCCGACCTCCGGTAGAGACGCACGGCGTGCGTCTAAAATCGCTTTTGACTGCGCCGATTTTCAATTCAGGCAGTCGTACTGCTGCGGGAGGCCTCCTTTCCGCCGGTCAGCAACCGGCGGTTATGAAAAAGGGATGGGAAGAAAGCAGGAAACAAAACACCGATGGAACAGTCCATTTCCCCATAGCGCCTCAAAAAAAGAATGAACCCACAACACCTATATCCGGCCCCGTTACCCCATTGGCATCCGGTTTCTTACGAACAGGATGCTGATAGAATTTGACAACGCCTTTATATTCTTCCGATAAGGTGATGATCGGCAAATCCTGCGATACGATTTTTCAATCCTTTTGCGGAATGTTTCCAAAACCAATGCTATTCGGCTCAAAGTCGGA
>JAIRLS010000263.1 GCA_031259205.1 Bacteroidales bacterium
ACTTTTTCATGTTCACATTATTTATTATTTAAAAGGTATTAACCAACGCATTGTGGAGTCAAAGGCTCACATATCTTTACGCTGTCAAACAAAAAATTAAGACCATGAAATTTTATAGGACAAAGATAGCATTATATTATCAAATTATATACAGACGAAAAAAAATGTTCATTCTTTTATTGAGGCGCTATGCTTCTGACCTCCATTATAGCGCGAAGGGGCGAAGGCACGAAGGGGCGAAGGGGCGAAAGTCTTTTGCCTCTACTTTTGTGTTTTCAGGCGAAATCCTTTCGTCTTTACTTCGCGTCTTTTCAAGCGGAGGGATTGGCATTGACCGTCAGCCATTCGGTATTTTTTTGAAATGCGGCGAGTTGGAGGTTTTCTCCGTCGAAAGAGGCATACGTATTGCCGGTTATCCATTCTCCGGTGTTGATGTAACGGCTGTTTTCGGCAAGACGCACGTCTAAGGCAAGGTGTCTGTGTCCGAAGATGAAATAGTCGTAATGTTTGCGGCGAAGGCATTCGAGGGCATAACAGGCAAGATATTCCTTGCGGATGTCGGTAAATTTCACCGCCCATCCATGTTTTTTGCGGTTGCGTTTTGACCATCCGATGCCGAAAGCCATTGTCCATCTGGGATGAATGGCGATAAACGGCACTTTGAGCGTTTGACTTGTGAAGACGGCGTTCATCAGGCGTTCTCCCCAGCTTACCGGTCCGAGGTTGTGGCCGTGTCCCAGCAGGAAAACCTTGCCGTTGATGGTACATTCCTCCGGATGGCGGTGGACGGCAATGCCTAATTCTACCGGAAAGTAATCGTTCATCCACATGTCGTGATTGCCTGTAAAATAGTGAATCTCTACGCCTGTTTCGCTTAATTCCTGCAATTTGCCGAGCAACCGGACAAATCCGCGGGGGATGACATGACGGTATTCAAACCAGTAATCGAACATGTCGCCCAGCAGGAAAAGGACAGCCGCATCGTTCCGGATGGCGTCGAGCCAGCGGACGAAGGTGATTTCCCGTTGCCGGCTGTCGGCGTCGGGCGCCATTCGCAAATGGAGGTCGGAGGCAAAATAGGCCTTTTTATCGGGCGTCAGCAAAAAGTTCACTCAATTTCTGTTCTAAAGCGTTTCCGCGCAATTCTTTCGAAATAATGGTTCCTTCCATATCAATAAGGAAATTGGCGGGTATATTTTCAATGTTGTATTCTTTCACGACCTCCGAATCCCAGTATTTGAAGTCGCACACATGTTTCCATATCAGGCCGTCTTCCTTGATGGCTTTCTCCCATGCGGCTTTCGAATTGTCCAATGACACCTGAAAGATGTTGAACTTTTGATTGCGGTATTTCTCAAAGATTTTTACCAGTTCCTTGTTGTTTTCCCTGCTTGGCGGATTCCACGAAGCCCAGAAGTTGAGCAACACATATTCCCCTCTCAACGAAGTTAGCTTTTCGATTTTCCCCATGTTGGACGGCAGCGCTATCTCCGGCGCGTCCTGTCCCAGCATGTACAGCATCCTGTTGAGTTTGCTGATGCGATTTTTTTCGGCCATCTCCAGCGTATTGTTATGAAGCATCTGTACTTGGGGAACTTTTGGGTATTTTTTATATAAAACGGAATCTGCTTTTTGAAAATACCGGATATCGTCTTCCTGATTAAACAGGAAAAAATTGGGTTCCACTTGCTGGTACAGTGCGTAAATGATCGCCAGCGATTGGGGATTGTTCCGGATAAACCGGATATTACAGGCACGAAGGCTATCCAGTTCACGAAGGTAATTCCATTCAAATTGGCGTCTGATATTCACAAAATTACGATTGCCGACATATTGCTGGAGGGATTTGTTCAGGGAGTCGCGGATAAAACCGGTTTGTTCGAGCCGGAAACTCAATTCCCGGATTTCTTTTGAATCTTTGCTTCCCTCGACGTCGTAGGTCAGCAGAAGATGCCGAACATCGCCCGTCACGGTAATTTTGTCTTTTGGGTGCAACAAAAGCGTGATGCTTTTATGATTTGCGGTGAGCGAATAAAAAGCGGGCTGGGCAATGGTGTATTTCACTGAAAAATGGCCCTTATCATCCAGCTTGATGGTGTCAATTGAGGTAGACTGCTTATCAATCCCTATTTGTTGCAAAAATATCGTATCGCCATTGGAACCGCTCAATTCGCCTTTGATGTAAATGGGGGTTTCCTGACCGCAACTGACCAGAAATGCAACAACGCTCAGAATAAAACTTCTCTTCATAAAACTACTCTTTTGACTTGGATGCGAAATTAATATTTTTCTACACAAAAACCGCACCAAATTTGTTATTCCTGTGAAAAAACATGCTGTAAAACGGTAAATGACCTGATTTTTCCGAAATTTTCCACATGCAGGGCATAATAGGAAAGGAGATATTCGGTAAGGTAATTCCTTTGCAGGCGATTGATTTTTAACATTTCTATCTGTTCAAACGAAAGATGTGCCAGTTGAGCCGCTAACGGCAGGTTTTCGGCAATTTCTTTCAGATTGGGATAAAATCCCAGGTATCTCGTCAGATGAACGAGAAAAACAAGGTGGAAATTGGCCGCCGCTTTCTCCATCAGATTGAAGGTTTGTATGGATTTGGAAAGAAAATCGAACAGTTCATGATTCGCCTCTTCTTCCCGCAAGGTTTTGGCAAGGATTTCCGCAAGGAACAGCGCGACGGCATTTTTGACCGGATGGAGCAGAATATCGTGAAAAGGCTGCAATAGCCGCACATTGGATATTTTCTGCATCTCCCTGCTCAACCGGTGGTGGATTTCCGTTTCTATGAGGTATAAGGGCTGAAACAGCGCTGCCTTCATCTGCGATTTCCTGCCGTATGCTCCCTTAACGAAAACGGATTGCCTTCCCAGCCTTTCCGTGTACAGGTGAACAATCAGGCTGCTGTCGCCGTAGCGAATGTGATTCAGGACAATAGAAGGCGTGCTGACAATCAAAACGGATGATTTGACGTATGAATTACGGCCGTTATTTTCCGCCGGACTTGTGTTTTCTTACTTCTTCCATAAAGACGCCGAACAGAAATTCGGTGTCCGTTGTACCTCCGGAGGCTTCGGGATGGAATTGCGCCGAAAAGAACGGTTTGCTCTTATGGCGGATTCCTTCATTGGTACGGTCGTTGAGATTCAGGTAACAGGGTTCCCAGTCGTCGGGAAGGGTGCGGTAATCAATGGCAAAGCCGTGATTTTGCGCTGTAATGAAGGCGGTGGATGATCCGGCCGACTGTACGGGTTGATTGTGGCTGCGATGACCGTATTTCAACTTGTAGGTTTTGGCATTGGCGGCCAGCCCCATCAACTGATTGCCCAAACAGATGCCCATGATGGGTTCGTTCCGTTCAAAGGCTTTTGCCAGATGCCTGATGGTGGCTTCACAACGCACGGGATCGCCCGGCCCGTTGGTGATGAACAGCCCGTCATACTGCTCCCCAAGGAAATCGTAATCCCACGGCACCCTGACGACGGTAGCGTCGTTGGCTGTCAAGTCGCGGATAATGTTGTATTTTACTCCGCAGTCCACTAAAAGGATGCGGTACCGGCCATCGCCGTACACTTTTTTTTCCCGGCAACTCACCATGTCCACCAAATTGTCTGTATAAGGATTGTAGAATGGGATATCCTCGTTCCGGTACACGACTTTCCCCAGCATGGTGCCTTTTTCGCGCAGATGTTTGGTGATGGCTCTGGTATCGACGCCCGTGATGCCCGGCACTTTGTGTTCATTCATCCATTCGCCGAGGCTTTTGCGGGCGCTCCAGTGGCTGTACCGGTCGGTGTAGTCGGTTACTACCAGTGCGGAAATATGGATACCGTCCGATTCAAACCATGACGGTATGCCGTTTTCCGATTCTTTTTCGTCGGGAATGCCGTAATTGCCGATAATCGGATAGGTCGCTATCAAAATCTGCCCTTTATACGAAGGATCGGTAAGGCTTTCGGGATAACCCGTCATAGCGGTGTTGAATACGGCCTCTCCCGCTACGGAACCTCTGTAACCGAACGATTTGCCGGCATACTCGCTCCCGTCTTCCAAAACAAGTTTAATGTCTGCCATGTCATCTTTGCTCTTTAGCTTTATTCCTGCGGATGCAAAAATCCGTCATCCGCTATTGTTTCCAGATGTTTTACCGACTTTAGGCCGGCCTGAAAAACCGGACAAAGATAACAAGATTTATTTTTTTTTTGTAATTTTGCTGCTTTATTAAATAGAATTTATGCCGGTAAACATACCCGATCACTTGCCTGCCGCTGATATTCTCCGCAATGAGAATATTTTCGTCATGACGGAAAGTCGCGCCCTGCATCAGGACATCCGACCGTTGCGGCTGGTACTGCTTAATCTGATGCCCGTTAAAATCACTACCGAAACGCATTTGCTGCGTATGTTGTCCAATACGCCTTTACAGGTAGAAATAACCTTGCTCAATACCCTCAGCCACGAGTCGAAAAATACGCCGGCGGAACATCTGAGAAATTTTTACACCACCTTTGACGCCATCTGCCGTCGCCGCTACGACGGACTGATTATTACCGGAGCGCCTGTTGAAATGCTTGATTTTGAAGAAGTGGACTATTGGGATGAACTGGTACAAATCATGGACTGGGCAACCTGCAATGTCACTTCCACCCTGTTCATCTGCTGGTCGGCACAAGCCGGACTGTACCATTATTACGGTGTACCGAAATATGTCCTGCCGCGAAAACAGTTCGGCATTTTCAAACACACGCTCAATAATTCCAAAGCGCCTATCGTACACGGATTCGACGATGAATTTATGGCGCCACATTCGCGGCATACGGAAATCCGGCGCAAGGATATCGAAAAAGTGCCTCAACTGGAAATCATCTCCGAATCGCCGGAAGCAGGCGTCTATCTGGTACGCGACGTCGGAAACCGCCGTATTTTTGTTACCGGACATTCGGAATACGACGCCTGTACGCTAAAAAGCGAGTACGAACGCGATCTGGCAAAAGGCATGGACATTCAACTGCCGTACAACTATTTCCCCAACGACGATCCTTCCCGTATTCCGCCGATGCGGTGGAAAAGTCATGCCAGCCTGCTTTTCTCCAACTGGCTCAATTATTACGTGTATCAAGAAACGCCGTATGTTCTTGATTGACTTTTCGCTCTCCGGCATCGACGGCGCCGCAGAACAGTTCCTGCAAGCCGTTGCGGGGAAAAAACATTTCGCTTTCTATGGAAACATGGGCGCCGGCAAAACGACATTTATCAAAGCCGTCTGCGCGTTGTTGGGAGTAGAAAAAACAGTGACCAGCCCTACTTTCGCCCTGGTCAACGAATATGACTCCGGCAGCAACGGCGTCATATATCACTTTGATTTCTACCGGATCAACCGGCCGGAAGAGGTTTTTGATTTTGGATGCGAAGAATACTTTGCTTCGGGCAGCTACTGTTTTGTAGAATGGCCTGAAAAAGCAGAAACCGCCCTGCCCGAAAATATCTGCAAAGTCCGTATCGAAGAAACGGGGAACGGCGTGCGCCGGCTGTCATTGCCGGACGCCGATTGACCCGGAAACATGCGAAGTCAAATGCCGGTGGCAAAAAAACGGCAAAACAGTAACGGCATACAACAATGGCAAAGAAATACGGGTTCATTCTTTTTTTGAGGCGCTATGGGTCAGCGGACTGTTCCAAACGGGTTTTGGCTCCTGCTTTCGCGCCTTCGCGCTATAGTGGAAGTCGGAAGAATTGTTGGTCATAGCGTTTCAATAAAAGGGGTGCATTTCAAATTGTCGCAAACCGGCTTATCGTAACCGTCATTGCAAACTCAAATCCCAAAGCGAGCAAAATATGTTGATCATGAAAAACATACATGCTTAATTTTTTGGACGACTCCATTGCGTACAAAACGATTGAAAGCAACTTCGAGCAAAGATTTCCCCGTCCATCTACTCAAAAGTTAAATGCGAATAATCCTGCAAAACGGGAATCTGTTGCAGATCCATCAAATACAGGAAAATGGGTG
>JAIRLS010000267.1 GCA_031259205.1 Bacteroidales bacterium
ACCAGCCATGCGACGAGCAGCGTAAAGGCGATGTTAAAAGTTTGAGCGCTGATAAAAACCAGTGCGGCTTTGCTGTTTCCCTTGTTGAACAAGCTTTTGAAATTTGTTTCTAATCCAATGGAGACAAAACCCAGGGTAAACCACAAGTTTTGGATTTTTTTCAGCGAATCGGTCACGGGCTTACAGGCGGCGTCCGCAAAGAAAAAGGAAAAAACAAGCGAAACAAGGACAAAGCCAAGCACAAATTTCGGGAAACGTTCCCAAATAACGCGCCATCCGGTTTTTCCCGCTTCCGGCGGCGTTTGTCCTTTTCCGGTGATATTCCAGAACAGCGCAATCAGAAAGGCGGCGATTCCCAGCAGTACATTTTGTGAAAACTTGACGATGGTAGCCGTTTCGAGTGCCTCCTGTCCGTACAGGGCGCCGGTGGCCACTACTGCGCCGGTAGTATCAATGGTGCCGCCGATCCATGCGCCGGCTACCGTTTCGTTCAGGCCTGCCAGCCTCGCCAGAAAAGGCATCAGGATGATCATGGGGACTGCCACCACCAGCACAAGCGAAACGACATAAGATAATTTCTTCGGATCGCCTTTGATGGCTCCGGCGCTGGCAATGGCAGCAGATACGCCGCAAATGGAAACCGCGCTGGACATCATCACCGACAACTCCTTGTCGATCCTGCAAAGTTTACAGAGCCAAAAGGAAAAATACCAGACGGCAAATACCACTACAACGGACTGAACCAGACCTAATACGCCCGATTTTAGCAAACTTTGAAAAAGAATGCTCGCGCCGAGGAAAACCAATCCGATCTTGATGAACAACTCCGAAGAAAGGCTGTCGCGCAACCATTCAGGCAAGTCAAAAAAGTGACTGATGATAAGACCCGTCAAAAGACTGAATATCACCGTTTCTAAACCTATATCATTGACCGGCCGGTATCCTCCGATGAACGAAGCAAGCATGGCCAACAGAAAAACGACCGGAAAACCAAACGCATGACGGAACGGTTGGCCTTGCAGCCGTTGGGCGACAAACAACATCAGATACGACAGAAGGAAGAAAATGCCGATACGTAAGAGATTACCGCCCGACAAGATATTGAGCGCCTCCTCACCGTTTTCCCACTGAAAAACAGCCGCCGACGGCGTAAAATGAAATATCGCAAAAACACCCGTTATGACGGCAATACCGCACAAACCGACTATCGTCGCCGACCAGTCTTCCGTCAAACTTAACTTCTTCAATCCCCTCATGAAAGTAAAAACCACCAAAATCAATAAAAAAACAAAATTATCGAAAAATAATTACCGCCGATGATTCCCGCTAAAGAAATAATACATATCTTTGCATGGATTTTTACATTAAAAAACATTAAATTTTCAATGTTATTTTCCTTATTATGGCAGAACAAAGACTTGAAAATTATTATAGCGGTTTTAAAAAGATATCGTTACAGTTCATCACAGCTGAAGAATTTAGGCGAATAGAGAAGACGTCCGTAAATCTGAAATTCAAAAAGGGGGAAACCATTTTGAAACAGGGTCATCCGCCGACACATGTAGCTTTTTTGCAAAGCGGAATTGTGAAGTTCAATTTTTCGTCGGAATCCACCGGAAAAAATACGATTCTTACGTTGGTGTCGGCGCCGAAAATTTTGGGCGGCGCTAATCTTTTCTACAAAGACAATAACCTTTTTTCGATGGTGGCAGTGGAAGACTGCGAAGTTTTTCTGATCGAATCCAACGTGCTGTTTGAACTGCTGAAAAGCAACGGGCGTTTTGCCGTTGCGCTGTTCCAGTTGGCTTCCGAAATGTTCAAAAGTTCCATCCTCAATTTTATCAGCGTGGCCAACAAACAGAAAGAAGGCAGAATAGCGGACGTCTTCCTCTATTTGGCGCAGGATGTTTATTTTCACAGCTCTTTCAACCTTTCGCTCACACGAAAAGAATTGGCGGAATTTGCCTGCTGTTCGGTCGAAAACATTATCATGACCCTGTCGAAATGGCAACAGGAAGGAATCATCGCCGTTGCAGGCAAAAAACTGGAAATCATCAATATGGAAAAGCTAAAACAAATCAGTAAAATCGGGTAATTATGTTAACTCAAAAAACAAGATATTCCTTGTTGGCGCTTACGAGATTAGCCAAAGAATACGGCAAAGGCGTACTGCTAATCAATCAAATAGCCGAAAGCGAAAAAATCCCCAAACGGTTTTTGGAATCCATATTGCTCGAACTGAAAAATAACGGTTATCTCGGTAGCCGGCTGGGGAAAAACGGCGGTTATTACCTGATCAAAAATCCCAATGAAATTAATTTGCTGGAAATAACGCGGCTGTTTGAAGGCACCATTGCGTGGTTGCCTTGTACGTCGGAAAAATATTACCAACCCTGCATACACTGTAGGGACGAACAGACCTGCAAACTGCGAAGCGCTTTCAACGATATCCGTTCCTATACCTACAAGAAATTGCAGGAAACAAGCATTGCCTCATTGATAACCTGACTCTTACAAAAAAAGGGGCTGTCTCAAAACCGAGTTAGCCCCTTTTTATCCGCCCTTTGAGATTCCGGTTCCCTCTCCGACTTTTTCTGTATATTGCCCCATTGGACACCTATTATTTATGCCTTTGATCATTGACTTTTGAAACAGCTCCAAGAACGGGATACACTTGCGAAAGTTGAGTCTTTAACTCGCGAAAACGCCCTCCGCTGTTATCCACCACAACAACAACACTTGTCCTCCCCTGCCTGTTTTTCTTTTACGTACAAACATGCCGCAAAGTTATTGCTTTTTCGCTTGCGTTACCTAAAGGGAACTTAAAAACGAAAAAAATATTTTTTGTTTTTTTTTTCTTGCAGATTTAAGATGAATACAACATTTTTTTGTATCTTGCGCCAATTTAAAAATTTATTGAGCTATGACCATCAAACAGTTGTCGGTTTTCTTAGAGAACAAGTCGGGACGCCTCACCGAAGTATTGGAAGTTTTGGGCGGCGCCGGCATCAATATTACATCGCTTACGATTGCCGATACATCGGAATACGGCATTTTGCGGTTGATTGTGTCCGATGCGGAAAAAGCGTTCCGGTTGCTTAAATCGAACGGATTCAGCGCCAACCTGACCGAAGTGATTGCCTTGTCGGTGTCGCATCAGGCCGGTTCGCTGGCAAAAGTGATGAAAGCCTTGTCGGATGAGCAGTTGAGCATTGAATATACCTATGCGTTCTGTCTGGGCGACAAAGCCATTGCAGTGCTGCGGACGGACAACCCTTCCAGGGCATTTGAAATCATTGCCAACCGCCGGTTTACGGTGGTCAGCGAGAACGACGTCAGGAACATATAAAGACCGAATCATGATTTGGAACGAAACATTTGAATGTATGAGCCGCGAAGAGATGCGGCGTTGCCAAAGCAGGCGACTGGTGGACATGGTAGAAAGAGTGTATCACAATGTCCCGTTTTACCGGAAAAAAATGCAGGAAATGGGCGTAGGTCCCGAAGACGTCCGCGGTGTTGAAGACCTGCCGAAACTGCCGTTCACCACCAAGCAGGATTTACGCGACAATTATCCCTACGGCCTGTTTGCCGTTCCGATGAGCGAGATCGTGCGCGTGCACGCTTCGTCGGGAACCACGGGAAAACCTACGGTGGTAGGCTACACCCGCAAAGATCTGGCAACATGGAGCGAGGTAATGGCGCGTACGCTGACTGCTGCGGGAGTTACCCGTCACGACTTCGTTCAGGTGGCATACGGCTATGGGCTGTTTACCGGCGGACTGGGCGCTCATTGCGGCGCGGAAAAAATAGGCGCTTCGGTCATTCCCATCTCCGGAGGCAACACCCGACGACAATTGCAAATCATGCACGACTTCGGCAGCACCACTTTGGCCTGTACTCCCTCCTACGCGCTTCATCTGGCAGAAGCCCTGATTGAAAGCGACTATAATCGCGACGAATTTAAACTCAAAACAGGCACTTTCGGCGCCGAACCATGGACGGAAAACATGCGACGCGAAATCGAAGAAAAACTCCGGATCAAAGCCATTGATATTTTCGGGCTGAGCGAAATCATCGGACCGGGCGTATCCAGCGAATGTACCTGCCAGAGCGGATTACATGTTTTTGAAGACCACTTTGTCCCCGAAATCATTGATCCCGTAACGCTGGAAGTGCTGCCCGAAGGCGCAGACGGCGAAATCGTCTTCACCACCGTTACCAAAGAAGGATTGCCGCTGCTCCGCTACCGCACCCGCGACCTCACCAGCCTCGACTATTCGCCCTGCCGTTGCGGACGAACGCTGGTTCGCATGAAAAAATGCTTCGGACGAAGCGACGACATGCTGATTATCCGGGGCGTTAACGTGTTCCCCTCCCAAGTGGAAACCGTACTGCTCGAAATGCAGGAAACCAGTCCGCACTACATTATCACGGTCGACCGGAAAAATAACCTCGACGTTCTTGAGTTGCAGGTGGAAGTGAAAGAAGAATTTCCCTTCGACCGCATCAGTGAACTGCAAAAACTTACCGACCGCATCAAACGTACAATGGAAAGCGCCTTGCAAATCAGCCTTTCGGTAAAACTGGTAGAAACCAAAACAATAGCCCGTAGCGAAGGCAAAGCAGTAAGAGTCATCGACAAACGAAAAACATTGTAGGCAGGTTTCAAGCTTATCGCCGACCGGATCGCGACAACACAACGGACGTATTTTTCTTTTTTGCCCCGTTTTTTATCATTTTTTACGGCAAAAAAGACAATACCCTAATGATTTGGGGATGGTTATATATTATATTCCAATCACTTCGCTCTAAAAACCAAAAGAGGGCAGTTTTTGAATCCGCCCTCTTTCAACAAAATGAATAATACTACAATGGATATTCTTCGAAAGCATAAAGTACCGTAGAGAGGTAACGTTCTCCGGTGTCGGGCAGCACTACAACAATGTTTTTCCCTTTGTTTTCAGGAAGTTTCGCCAATTCGGTAGCTGCGAAAGCCGCTGCTCCGGAGGAAATTCCTACCAGCAGGCCTTCTGTTTCCGCTAACCGGCGACCGGTGAGAATGGCTTCATCGTTAGAAACGGTAATGATCCGGTCAACGACTGACCGGTCGAAAATTTTGGGTACAAATCCGGCGCCAATGCCCTGAATTTTGTGGGGACCCGGATTTCCACCCGATAATACGGGAGACTCTTGAGGCTCTACGGCTACAATTTCCACCGAAGGCTTCAGTTCTTTCAGGCGTTTGCCTACGCCGCTGACTGTTCCGCCTGTTCCTACGCCCGACACAATGATATCCACCTGCCCGTCGGTATCGCGCCAAATCTCATCGGCTGTTGTCGTGTAATGGATGGCAGGGTTGGCAGGGTTTTCAAACTGTTGCAAAATCACTGAACCGGGTATTTCCGCTTTCAGTGCATCCGCCTTTGCGATAGCTCCTTTCATCCCTTCCGATCCGGGCGTCAGTACAAGATTGGCGCCCAACGCTTTCAGCAGGTTACGACGCTCCAGACTCATCGTCTCGGGCATGGTAAGCGTGAGTTTGTAACCTTTTGAAGCGGCTACAAACGCCAGGCCGATACCTGTATTCCCGCTGGTCGGCTCAATGATGGTGGCGCCGGGTTGCAGAGTCCCTTTTTGCTCTGCGTCTTCTACCATAGCCAAAGCAATCCTGTCTTTGACGCTACCTGCCGGGTTAAAATATTCCAACTTCGCAATAATTTTAGCCTGCAAGCCTTGTTTATTCGCGTAAGCAACCAATTCCAACAATGGGGTATTGCCTACTAAATCCGTTAATTTTTTTGCTATTTTTGCCATAAAAGTAAGTATTTAAAAAAAATACAAAAGTAAACCATAATTTTACCTTCTGCAATAACACATTTGTGGTATTTTTTCATTTTCTTGACAATATGCGACAATATGTCAGTCTCTTAAACCAAAAAGTGACATAATGGCGCTTTTTTGTTCTTGGCACTTATTTTGAAAGAAACCAAAGTGTATTAATAAATAAATAAAATGAATGTTAAATTAAATAATGGAGGATTATAATATGTTACCAGTAAGAAGATCAAATTGGTTGCCGGGCATTTTCAATGATTTTTTCGGCAATGAGTGGATTGAAAGGCAGAATAGCACTTCGCCGGCAGTGAACATTATTGAAACCGACAAGGAGTTCAAGGTGGAAATAGCAGCTCCCGGGCTGACGAAAAAAGATTTCCGCATAGATGTTCACGATGACAATCATCTGATGGTCACCGTTGAAAAGGAATCTCAGACGGAAGACAGCGGACACAAATATCTTCGTCGTGAATTTGTGCGCAGCAGTTTTTGTCAGAGCCTGATTTTCCCGGACAACGTGGACAAAGACAATATTAAGGCGAAAATGGAAAATGGCGTGTTGGTCATTGAGTTGCCCAAAGTGGCGAAACAGGAAAAGGAACACGTCGCCAAACAGATTGAGATCAGCTAATCTCATCTGCATTTCATTCGTGAACCCGCCTTCCGGAAAGGATGGCGGGTTTATTTTTCCTTTGTCAATCTCTTAACTGATTGAGTTTCTCCACATCCGACGCCTTAAACACATCGCCGATTTTGTTGACGAAAATCCCCAACACCAGAATACTGACAAAAATATCCAGCAAGATACCACTATTGACCATCATCGGCATTTCGTTGCCTACCGCCAGGGAGAGGATAAAAATACCGTTTTCCATAACCAGATACCCCATCACGTGGGTGATAAGTTTTTTGCGGGAAATAATAATGAAAAGCCCCGAAAAAACGGTTGAAACAGCAACTACAAAGAATACCACATCCAAATGTTCCATCCGGATAGTGCTGGCGCCCAGATATGCCCCCACCAACAGCAGGGTAATAACAGCCAATGACACAAAATGTGGAACAAAAGGCTCTGCTTCACGGGTAATCTTGTTTTTTCTGATAATGCTTTTCATAAACAGAGGTATCACCAATGTTTTGAAAATAAGGGTTTCGAGCAAGACCAACAGCAGGTTACTCCAGTTCATGTGTTGTAGCTGCAAGCAGGCTATCCCAAAAATCACTACTCCCTGCACCATTAAAATGTTAATATAGGTAAACAGCCGGTTGGCAATGCCGATGTAAAGCAAAGTGATGGAAAAAACGACCAAAAGAATGTGTGTCATAACGATTGATGAATAAGTCGGTTATCTTCGGCTCCACCATAAAGCAAGCCCCATGCCGGAAATAATGTGCCAGATGCCCCACCATGCCGCAATAAAAGCCATGCCTCCCAGACCGTTAAATAAGTGAGGGTTAAATATCAGCACCAAGCCTAAGCCCGAATTTTGAATACCGGTTTCGATAGTTATCGACCGCAAATCCTTGTACGGAAGCCTTGTCGCACGGCCGGCACAGTAGCCGGTCAACAAAGCCAATGCGTTATGTGCAATCACCAAAAAACCTATCAAATGGATGAAACGCATGAAAAAATCGAAATTGGCAATCAAAGCGGCCGCTACAAAACCGATAAACGCAATGATTGAAAACACGCTCATGGGATTGGTGATTTTTTTCGTAATCCTGGGAAAATGCCGCGAAAACAAGATGCCCAATACAATGGGAATACCCAGTAACACCAATACGGTCTGCGCCATTTCCCAAAAATCAATCGTGATAGGCATAACCAGCTTCGAGGTGCTGGAATAGAGGTTTCCCCAAAAAGAAAAATTCAGCGGCGTCATTATGACGCACACTAAGGTGGAAAAGGCAGACATGGCGATCGACAGCGAAATATTACCTTTGGCCAGCGTGGTAATGAAATTGGAGATGTTGCCGCCCGGACAAGCCGCCACCAGTATCAATCCCATGGCAATCGACGGAGAAAGCAACGGCTTCAACACCCAACAAAACAAAAAAGTAATCAAGGGCAACAAAACCAGTTGCGAACAGACGCCTGCAATGAAACTCCGCGGACTCCGAATCACAGCCTTGAAATCGGAAAAATCTATACGCAAAGCAATGCCAAACATGACAAAGGCCAGAATAACATTCATGATAACAAGCGAAGTAGGGCTGAAATTCAGCCGTATACCATCCAATATCTGCAATTTCTCTTGCATATAACATGTTAAAAATCGCTCAAAATTACAACTTTTTCATGAAATTGCTATTTTTGCAGTTCATAAAATATCGAAATGAAATACGGTTTAATCGGATATCCCCTGTCACACTCCTTTTCGCAAGGTTATTTCTCCGAAAAGTTCACCAAAGAAAGGCTCTCCCATTCCTATCTGAACTTCCCCATCGAAAATATCGGGAAACTGCAAGACCTTTTACGGGAAAACGCTGATTTGGCAGGTTTCAATGTAACGATCCCTTATAAGGAGCAAATCATCCCTTATCTGGACAAAATAGAAAACGATTCGCTCGAAATAGGCGCCGTCAATACGGTACGGATATTTCCCGGAAACGGCAAACCTTTTCTCTGCGGTTACAATACGGACGTATTCGGATTCCGCCGCTCGCTGGAAGATTGTTATGCCAACCAACAGGAATATCCTGAAAAAGCGCTGGTATTAGGTACCGGAGGCGCGGCAAAGGCTGTCGCATGGGTATTACGGAAGATGAACATCGAACCGCGCCTTATTTCACGTCATCCGTCAAAGAACGTTTACAAAACCTATGCCGACCTGAACGGTGAGGATATCCGCCGGCATCTCCTCATCGTTAATACAACCCCTTTGGGAATGTATCCACGCACGGACGCCTTCGCCGACATTCCTTACCGCCATCTGACCAAACATCATCTGCTGTTCGACCTGGTGTACAACCCGGCCTTCACCATGTTCCTGCAATTGGGAAAGAAACAGGGCTGCAACACATGCAACGGCGAAAAAATGCTTCGCCTGCAAGCTGACAGAGCTTGGGAAATCTGGAACGAAAAATAGGAACAGGGCTAAATCTTTTTTGAAGCGCTATGAAAAAAAGATTCGTAACTACTTAGGTTCTTCAAAAAAAGATTTAGCCGTAGTTATTATCTTTTTGAAGTACCTGAGTTACCAATTATCAACCGTTTGAATTTGATCGTTAAAAACTTCCCCTGACATTTGGATAACTTCCCCCGACATTTGGACAACTTCCCCCGACATTTGGACAACTTCCCCCGACATTTGGACAACTTCCCCTGACATTTGGACAACTTCCCCTGACATTTGGACAACTTCCCCCGGCATTTGGACAACTTCCCCCGACATTTGGACGCCGTCCCCTGACATTTGGACGTTTCTGCGAAACTTATTTTTCAATCAACCGTCGTTTCCGGGAAACGGGTGGCGAAATGCGGGAGGGGGATGCACATTTTCTATTATTTTTGATGGGGCTGTCTCAAAAGGGTATTAGCACGCAGATAACGCAGGGTTAATAGAGGAACGCAGATTTTTATTTTATGGATAATCAACTTCTTTCGTTTTGTACGCCTCGTTTTTATCTGTG
>JAIRLS010000299.1 GCA_031259205.1 Bacteroidales bacterium
ACGCATAGTCTGTCCGCTCAGGTAGCCGGCCTGAATATGCGAATCTCCGAGATGTATGATATGGACCACCGTATCTTTTCCCGCCTTCAACTCCTTCAACGCACGAATAAAGGGCTGCAGGGAATTTTCCGGGTCATGGATGACGCATAACGTATCATTGATAAAGGACAGCGAACTGCAAATACTATCGGCCGGCTGTCGGCAGGTTTCGGTTACTCCCGCAACGGCAGGCGCTATCGCCCGTCCATTCACGGCGCCTACCACGAACAGGATGGAAGCAAGGCCCATTGCAAGGGCCGGTGTTCCGGTTTTATCTTTCCAAAAGCCTTTTGTCTTCATCGTATCCGTTGTTCCGAATTAACGCTTAAGGCCACAAACAAAATAGCGACAAAACGGTTTGCATAGTTTTTTTTATTCTTTCGATTCTTATCCCTGACCATTCGTTACATCCTTCTTTTTTTTCGGTAAAGCAGTGCAAATGTACGGATAATAATCAGAAAAGAAACCGTCTCTCCAAAACAATTTTACATAGACGGCCCGCTAAAAGCATCATTCGCGCCGCCGCTACCGCCATTCTCAAATGCGACTACATGCCGGAGATTGTCGACATTCCGTGCGGACACATCCATAACTGCCGCCGTCAACATCAGGATAATAGAGACCAAACATAAACTTTGTGAAATCCGTCCGGATTGCTTCAAGCCTCGCCTACCAAATAACGCGATGCACAGATAACCTTATTTCCACCTTATTCAAAGAAACAAAACAACCTTAGTAGCAAAGTTATTTCATCCTGTCTGCCGAAGGTGGCGGTTCGGCAACACCCCAAGCTTTGTTCGGTTTGTTGCCCATGACGAGCCTCAATTTACCACCGTGACTGATGTCGTCGTGACTAAACCACGGTTTGTTCCACGGTTTGTTGTTGAGTGTGGCGGACTGGATATACTTGTTATCGGCAGAAACATTTACGGCTTCGATTTCGAAACAGGCGTCATTGCCCAAATCTATCCTGACACGACTAAAGACCGGACTGCCGATATTGTAGGTCGGCGAACCGGGCGTCACGGGATAAAATCCCATTTGGCTGAAAACGACAAAAGCCGACATCCCTCCTCCATCCTCGTCGCCGGGGACACCCATCAAGTCGTTCCGGAACCACTGTTCGAGCAGGTTGCGGATGCGTTTCTGCGTCCGCCACGGCTGACCGGCGTAATTGTAGAGATAGGGGATATGCAGCGAGGGTTCGTTTGCCATTGAAAACATGCCGACATTTCCCGTATGGTCGGGCAGCGTGTTGTAAAACTCCCACCGCGACATACCGTATGGCGTGTTGTACATGTCTTCGAGTGCATCCGTAAAAGCTTCGTTACCGCCGATCAGTGCGATCAAGTCGGCGATGTTGTGCTGCACGTCCCAGCGATAAATATAGCCGTTGTTCTCGTCGTAATAATCACGTGCACCCGGTCCGCCCGATATGCGGTAGTCGATGCCTGGGATGAAATTTCCGTCCCTGTCTTTCGGATGAAAAAATCCTGTTGCGGGATTGAATACGTTGCGAAAATTGTACGAACCGGACAGGAAACGGATTGCGTCGTCATCCTTCCCCAAAGCCCCGGCAAGCTGCGAGAGACACCAATAATCGTACGAGGTACCGAGCGTGACGGCAATGGGCTGGCGTTTCTCCCACGAATGGACGCCGCGAACGGTCTCTGCTTCGCCAGGCTTCAAGGCAGGGAAATACCCGTTCTTTTTGTAGAACTCATCCAGTTCGCCGGCGGGAATGTCCGACCAGGGTATAAGCGAACGTTCTTCGATAGAAGCTCTGCACGCTTCGTAAGCCTTTTCCATATCGAAGCCCTGCAATCCTTTGGCGTAGGCGTCGGCCACTATCGCAACGCCGTGGTTGGAGTTCATGCCGCGCGAATCGCCCGACACGCCGGGGAAGGTCGGCATCCATTTGTTTTCCGACTGTTCCGCCATCAACACGTACGAGCGGATGATGTCGCTTTCCGCCTTGCCGTCTATCAGGAGACGAAGCGGATGCGCTGCACGGTAAGTATCCCAAATCCAGTCGTCGGTATAGAACGGGCGCCCTTCGTCGTCATGTACCTTGTGGTCGAAACCGCTGTAATACCGGCCTTCTTCGCTGAGTATGACGGGACGTTCATAGACGCGGTAAAGGGATGTATAGAAGACTGCTTTTTCGTTGTCCGTTCCGCCTTCGACAGTGATTTCCCGGAGTGCGTCGTTCCATATCCGCCGTCCTTCGGAGGCCACCGCTTCGACGTCGTATCCGGCAATTTCGCGTGCGAGATTTTTCCTTGCCTGTTCCGTGCTGATGAATGAGACGCCATATCGAAGCCCCAGCTTCGCCGTCCCCGCAGGATAAGCCAGCACGAGCGTGTCGCCCGTTGCCACGACGGTCTGTACGGGCGCAACGTCCGTTTCGGCATGGAAATAGACTTTTGTCTCTCTGTCGACAGATTGAAATCCGCTTACGACATGTCCTTCCGCTTTAAATTCACCCCGGCGGCTTCCGAAAATCAGGCAAGGCGTGCTTTCCGGAGGAAATGTCAGGCTGTAAATGGCGCTCTGGTGAGACGGTGCATAGTCGACATCAACGTCCATCTCGTCGAGATATACGCTGTAGCGATACGGCGTCAGTTTCTCGCGGTCGTAGCCGAGCGACATGTAGGGGAGCGCAAAAGGCTCGCTGCCGGAATGTAGGTAGGGCATGAATTTGAGGGTCGACGCGCTGCGGTGGTGCGTCACAATCAGCGGCAGTCCGTTCAGACGGTTTCCCGTAAAATCCGTACGGATAGGAAAAACGCGCATCATACTGTTCGGGAGATATACCGTGGGGTATGTCGGCATCAGCATGTGGCTGATGTGCCCGATGTATGGATTCACACAGTCAACCGGCTCGCTGAAATGCTGGTTACCGTTGGCATACCGGCAGTTCCGTGCCGGGGAGGCAATCGTTTCGTTCGCCGTTGCCGTGCCGTCGGCGCGGGGGTCGAAACCGAAAATAGAACAGATCAGGTAGTCGAAACTTGGGGCTTTGCCGTCCCACGTCATGCCAACCTGTCCGCCGGAGACCGTCACACCGGTGATCGTCCCGACATTGACGGCAACCAGTTCGGCGCTGTCTTCATCCATTATAATCAAGTGCCGGGGATTGCCGGCATCCTGTGCGGATACATTCATAACTGCTGCCGTCGACATCATAATGACGGAGGCAACCAGAGTTAATGTGAAATTCTTTTTCATAAATGTTTTAAATTACTGTTTACCCTAACCCAATTATTGTCGACCCTAACTCGTTTATTGTCGACGGCAGACAGCGACGTTTCTTCCCCGTTGGAGCAAAGAAATCAAAATAGTGACTTAATAAGCTGAAAAACGGGGATTCACCCCCCATTCCACGAATTTTGGAAAGACGGGAATCGGGGGTGGCAACGCCTTCTTCCCATTTCTTGGAGAAGTGGAAAGATGCGTTTATGCAGAATGTACGTCCGGTAAGCATTTTTGATGTTACTTTTAGATGCTATTATAAATTTTGTACGAAGGCAAAATTAGATGAAAAACTTGTGTTTTCCAAGCGCGTGAAATAAAAATCAAGGCCACTCCCCTGTTTCGCTTACTACCGTACTTTCACGTACAATTGCTATCTTCGTAGCTTTAAATCAATAATTGACAACCAATTAAATATAAGTTTATGAACAGATATTGTGGCCTTGACGTGCACAAAGATAGCGTATTTGCGTGTATATTGGACGAACAGGGCAAAAAAAAATTAGAGAAGCGTTATGGAACGCTTACTGCGGAGTTAGACCGTTTGCGTGATACACTGATAGAAAACGGCACGGGTAATGTAGCGATGGAAAGTAGCAGTATCTACTGGA
>JAIRLS010000042.1 GCA_031259205.1 Bacteroidales bacterium
GCGGTTATGAAAAGGGATGGGAAGAAAGCGGGAAACAAAACACGGATGAAACAGTCCACTGCCCCATAGCGCCTCAAAAAAAGAATTAACCTGTATTTCTCATATTATGACCAAGAATAGCATACACGACGGGCAAGGATCTTCGGAAACGGCCTTTGCAAAAATCAGACAGGTTTCAAAACGGATAACCTATTCCGAAACTGAGGTTCAGTATTTGGCGGGGCAGTTTGTCTTCTCCGGGCAGTTTTCTAAACGCCCACCCTCGATGTCCGGCCGGATCAATCAACTTTATGCCGGTGTCGATGCTGAGGATGAAATAAGTAAAATCGAGCCGGATGCCAAAGCCGGCGTCCAGCGCTATTTCGCGGTAAAACCGCTTGAAGTCGAAATCGGCGCCGGGACGTTTATTGTCCTTGTACATATCCCACACATTGCCGGCGTCCACAAACAAAGCCCCTTCTATGACCGATACCAGTTTGAATCGGTATTCCAAATTAGCTTCCAGTTTGATATCGCCCGTATTGTTGGGATAAGCCGAAATGGTAACGCTGTCGCGGTAAGAACCCGGTCCCAGGCTGCGCATACGCCATCCGCGCATACTGAGCGTCCCGCCGGAATAGTATTTTTTTTCAAACGGCATGGACGCCAGCATGGTTCCGTCGTCCGACATTTTTCTCGAATTTCCGTAGGGAAAGCCAACGCCGGCGAACAGGCGACTTACCACCCGGTTGTTGGAATTGATGGTATGGTAGTAGCGCAAGTCCACATCGCCTTTGATAAATTGTGCGTATGTGTTATTCAGTATCTTGTGGGGTTCGGTTGGATTCTTATCCTTAGTTTTCAACTGAAAAAAAGTATTCAGCAGCAGGCCGGCCGTTTCAAAATTGGAACGGACAAAGAAAAAATTGTCCTTTTTTATTTTTTGTATGTCCCTGATAAAGGTATAGTTGCTTGATACTACCATGTGCGTCTGGTAACTGTTTTTCAGATACGGATATTTTTCGAGATACATATTGTAAAGTTCGTTCACATCTTTCAACTGCACGTAGTTGATGTCGAGCGGACGCACGGAGTGGGAGATGATACTCGATCCGCGCCAATTGTATCCTATCGAAGTATTGAAAATGCTGCGGGTATATTGCGGACGGCGTTGATAGTTATACAACAGCGAAAAAGCCGTTTTGGGATTATACAGTCGCGTAAAACGGAAATTCCGAACGGCAAACAGGAATTTGGGCAGGTGAATGGAAGCCTCCGCCTCGTATTCCATGGCGGTTTTAAACTTAAAAGCGGCTTCTGTCGCCGAAACTGCTTCGATCATACCGCGCAGGCGCAGGTCGAGAATTTCGGCGTGACCGAAAAGGCTTTTGTTCTGGTATTGCAAGTTGACGCCGCCGCCGATATTGCCGTCGGAGTTAGTAACTTCCGGTTCTGCCGTGTAGTAATGTTTCGCAAATGGCAGCAAATTGATGCGGCAGTCCAGATCGCGCATAGCGGCGCCATTCTGATCCGGCGCTTTTGTATATTCGATATTTACGCGGTTGAAGTTGCGTAACGCCTGTAAATGCTGATAGGTTTGATTTTCACGCGACAATTTGTACAGCATGCCGGGAAAAAGATATAAAGACTGGGCAATGGTGGATGCCCTGACGGGAAATTGGGGCGGGATGATGAATTGTATGGCGCCTCTCTTAATGGTATCCGAAACCACTTTGGAATTTTGCTCCATCAAATTTTGCATGTTCAGTCCGGCATTGACGATCAGCGAACGAATCCTGTACTGTGGATAAACGGTTTCTATCAGGCGGTTATCATCGGTTTGTTCCGTATAGGGACGAATCATCATTTCGAGGGCTACCGACTTGGTACGAAAAGAGGTATCGGCAGAAAAACCGACATAGTCTTTCGAAAAACTGAAATATCCGTTTTCTTTCAGATTGGTTTCCACTCGTTTACGTTCGTTTTCCAGTATTTTTGCATCCAGATTCATACCTCTGTGCAACAGTGTATTAACAGTGTCTTTCAAGACAAGATCAGCAATAGAACTGTCGGGAATGGAATAGCTGATCCGGTTGACGACATAAGGCCAGCCGGTTTTCACATGATAATACACATTGGCCTTTTTCTTTCTAAAAACAACAGTATCGGTCACTTGGGAATAATAATATCCCTGATTGTGAAGGCTCAGCAAAAGTTGCTCACGGCTACGGTCAGTCATTAATTGTTGCCAGATCACAGGTTCTTCTCCGTTCTTTCTCAGCCATGCGTTCCATTTATTATCCTTTTCCGGCTTTGAACGATTATAGAGCCACAGGTGAAAACGGAATCCAAGAATCGTTTTATTCGGCTTCTGCCTGACAAAAGGCGTCAATTGCCCCTTATCAACGTTTTTATTGTCGATGGAAACATCGTAGGAATACAATAAATATTCTCCTTTCGGTACATATTTGGTCGAATTGCAGGCCCCGAACAACAACACAACCATCAAAAGGCTTACCACTCCCCGATTTCCGGAGAGGAACGCTTTCTTCCCTCTCTTTCGCAAAGAAGATAAAAAAGCTCTCTTACCTGATGCATCTTGCCTGATATTCACTTTCAACTGTATCTTTATTCGTTATCTGTTATCTTCTTTTATCTGTCCAACCTGTCGGAGGGGATTTACCGGCCTTATTTCAGGGTCCAAAATTACATGAAAAGCATGAATTTTCCAAGCGCAGAAAACGGAAAAAAGTTTTTTTACGAATGAAAGATACACAATATAAAATCAATAATCGCCCCGGAGAAAAAATAAATTTTTATTTCATAGAGAAATTTCCTTCCTGTTTCGGCAAAACCAAGCTGCATTCACATGTTGGAATCAACAACCCTTTCAGTATAATTATATACATTTGTATCTTTGCCCCCCAAAAGGGAATTGCTAATTTAAGTATGGTTATTTTTGCTCTGCATTAAATTCGATATATAAAATTCAACAATTTATAATTTTGATCTCGTCAAAATCTTTATATGGTCGGCAATGCCTTTTTAGGACGCCACCAACGCCTTATCAAACTACATCGGCGCGAGTGATTTTTGTTACAAACGGCACGATTTTTGAACATATTATTAATACAAATAATAGATTAATGGCTTAATTAAACGGATTTAATATGATGAGGCTTAATATTATCATACTTTCAGGCTTACAGTTGCGCCTTTTCGTCATGGTTGCCGATAAGAAAAAGAAATAAAACATTTAATGGACAACTTCTATTTTCTCTATGGCCTCTGTGAAACACCTGTGGCGCTCTGTGAGATGATTTACACAGAACGCCACAGAGATTACAGAGCCTGATTTTGAGGCAGTTTCGAGGTAAGGTGTAATAGCCGGAACTTCACGGGCTTTTGACGGTTACCTGTCTGCCTTCCATAGCGGGATTAGCGTGCGTATTTGTATTGTTTGCCCGGATAACGCGCTTCCTTGCCCAGATTTTCCTCAATGCGGAGTAACTGGTTATACTTGGCAATCCGATCCGAACGGGATGCGGAACCTGTTTTAATCAAACCGGTATTCAGCGCTACGGCCAAGTCGGCGATAGTGTTGTCTTCCGATTCGCCTGAGCGGTGGCTCATGATGGCGGTGTAGGAGGCACGGTAAGCCATGTTCACCGCATCAATGGTTTCGGAAAGCGAACCGATCTGATTTACCTTCACCAGAATGGAGTTGGCGACTTTCTTTTCAATGCCCATTGCCAGACGTTGGGTGTTGGTGACAAAAAGGTCATCGCCTACAAGTTGGACTTTATCTCCGATGGCATCGGTAATCAGTTTCCAGCCTTCCCAATCGTCTTCGGCCATACCGTCTTCGATAGAGATGATGGGATATTTGTTTGTCCACGTTTTCCAATAGTCTGCCATTTGTGCGGAAGTCAATTTGTCGCCGCTTGATTTGTGCAGGTGATATACTTTTTCCTCCGGAAGGTAATATTCGGACGAGGCGGGATCAAGCGCCAGATAAATATCCTGCCCCGGTTTGTAGCCGGCTTTTTCGATGGCTTGCAGGATAACGGTTACAGCTTCTTCATTGGATTTCAAATTGGGAGCGAAACCGCCTTCGTCACCAACGTTGGTAGAATATCCGCCGGCTTTCAGCACCGATTTCAGATGGTGAAACACTTCGGCCCCCATGCGCAAAGCTTCGCGGAAATTGGGCGCGCCTGCCGGCATGATCATAAATTCCTGAAAATCGATACTGTTATCCGCATGAGAACCGCCATTGAGGATATTCATCATCGGAATGGGAAGCGTATTGGCATTTACACCACCCACGTAGCGGTAAAGTTCTTGCCCCGTCAATTCCGCCGCAGTTTTTGCCACTGCCAGCGATACCCCCAAAATGGCGTTAGCGCCTAATTTACCCTTGTTGGGCGTGCCGTCCACCTCAATCATGCGAGCGTCGATGGCGTTTTGGTCGGTCACATACATGCCGGTCAGCTCGTCGTTCAATACGGTATTGACATGCTCAACGGCTTGCAAGACGCCTTTGCCCTGATACCGGCTTTTATCGCCATCGCGTAATTCGACGGCTTCGTGCACTCCCGTAGACGCTCCCGAAGGAACGATGGCTCGTCCTGTATGCCCGCTGGCGGTTAATACTTCCACTTCAACCGTGGGATTTCCTCGCGAATCAAGTACTTCGCGACCAATTATTTTAACTATCTGTCCCATAAAATTTTATACTAACAAAAAATTATATTTACTATTATGCTTAAACTTATAAAAAGAAAGAACAAAAGTAATAGGAATTTTCTGAAAAATAGACGCTGATGAAAATAAAAAATAATACCTTGCGTTATTAATATCGAATTATATTTGTCTGTACATATATTAATGTCTGTATTTCATAATGTTAATATTTTTTCAACATACACATGAAAATAAAAAACGTTGTAACTTGTTTGGCAGCCGGCATGATAGCAAGTTCCTGTCATCAATCGTCTCCTGAAAACGGCATGAATCCCTTTCTTACCCCCTGTGAAACACCGTTCGGTGTGCCGCCGTTCGACCGGATCAACCATGAACATTATCTCCCTGCGGTAGAAACCGGCGTCAGAGAACATCTGAAAGAAATCAACGCCATTGCCAAGACGAAAAAGCCCACCTTTGAGAATGTCATTGCGGCGTATGACAGGAGCGGAGAGATATTGCGCAACGTACTGCCCGTGTTTTACGGCATTAGCAATGCCAACACCTCCGAAGAAATAGAAAAAATCGACGAAACAATTACGCCTGTCCTCTCCGGACACTATGATAATATTTACCTGAATGCCGAACTGTTCGATAAAATCAAAGAACTGTACGAACAGAAAGATGCGCTGGAGTTGGACGATGAGCAATCCCGGCTGCTGGAAGAAACTTACCGGACGTTTGTGCGCAACGGTGCGGATCTCTCGCCGGACGACAAATCGAAACTGCGCGAGTTGAATCTGGAAATATCCGTGTTGCAGCTCAATTTCCGTCAAAATCTGTTGACAGAAACCAATGCGTTCCAATTGATCATTGACGATGAAAAACAACTTTCGGGGCTTCCCGAAGTGCAGAAACAAGCGGCTGCCGAAGCTGCAAAAGCGGCAGGCAGGCAAGGATGGCTTTTCACCCTGCACAACCCAAGCATCATGCCTTTCCTGCAATTCGCCGACAACAGGGATTTGCGCAAACAAATGCTGGAAGCCTACCTCAACCGGGGCAACAACAATAATGACAACGACAATAAAGAAATTGTCGCCAAGTTGGTGGCCAAACGTCTGGAAAAAGCCAAATTGCTGAAATACATCAATTATGCCGACTATGCTCTAAACGACAGAATGGCCAAAACGTCCGAAAACGTATATACGCTTTTGCACCGGATCTGGACGCCGGCATTGAAGAAAGCCCAAGAGGAAGCCGCCGACATGCAACGCCTTATCAACAAGTCGGGCGCTGCTTTCGAACTTGAAGCATGGGACTGGCGCTATTATAATGAAAAAGTGATGAAGAACAGGTTCGACCTCAACGAAGAGGCTTTGCGTCCTTATTTCCGGCTGGAAAACGTCCGGGAAGGTGTCTTTGAGGTAGCCAGGCGCCTGTATGGTATCACTTTTACGGAATTAACCGACCTTCCCAAATATCATGACGAGGTGATCACCTGCGAATGTAAGGACGCCGACGGGACTCATCTGGGAATCCTTTATCTGGACTTCTTCCCGCGTCCCGGAAAACGGGGGGGAGCATGGTGCGGAACATACCGCGATGCGATTTACGAAAACGGCAAACGGGTAGCGCCCGTCACTACGGTGGTATGTAACTTCACCCGTCCTTCGGGAAATACGCCGGCGTTATTAAGTCCCGATGAAGTGGAAACTCTTTTCCATGAGTTCGGCCATGCCTTGCACAGTTTGTTTTTGCAAGTGCATTACTACGGAACATCGGATGTTCCGCGCGACTTTGTCGAATTGCCTTCGCAAATCATGGAACATTGGGCGTTCCACCCCGAAGTGTTGAAACTGTATGCCAAACATTACCAAACAGGCGACCTCATTCCCGATGAACTGGTGCAGAAAATGCAAAAAAGCAGCAAGTTCGGGCAAGGATTCGCTACTGTCGAATATCTGGCCGCCTCCTTCCTCGATATGGATTACCATATCCTGACCAATACGGACAGTCTGGATATTCTGAAATTTGAAAAGAAATCAATGGACAAGCTGGGACTGATAAAGCAAATACCGCCCCGTTACCGCACTACTTCTTTCAGTCATACGATGGGAGGAGGCTATACGGCCGGATATTACAGCTACATTTGGGCGGAAGTGCTCGACGCGGATGCTTTTCTCGCTTTTACCGAAACGGGGGATATCTTTGACCAAACAATAGCCAACGCATTCCGAAAGGAAATCCTCGAAAAAGGCGGGATTTATGACGCTATGCTGATGTATTTCAATTTTCGCGGATCCGAACCCCAAATTGACGCTTTACTGGAAAACAGAGGGTTAAAATAAAAAACGGCGGCGATTTGGTTAATTCTTTTATTGAGGCGCTATGAAAAACAATTCTTCTGACCTCCACGAAGGCGCGAAGGTAGAGGCGAAAGTCTTTCGCCTGAAAGCATGAAATGGTTTTCGCTTGAAAGCACGAAGTTTTTTTACTTTGCGTTCCTTCTGCGACTTTGTGTTTGAAAAAAAGTCCCGCAAGGAATTTTGAGATAGATCGGAAAAGCGGGAAACAAAACACGGATGAAATATCCATAGACTGATAACGCCTCAAAAAAAGAATTAACCATTAATTTTATTAATTTTAAAAAAAATTGTAATATTGCACCAGAAATTTTAAATCGATCGGATAATGAATGCAGTCAATGAGGAAAAAATAAGGGATGCGTTTGTCAGCAAGACGTGGAATGAAATAAAGACCGACGATTCCTGGTTGGTCTTTAAGATCATGTCGGAATTTGTAGAAGGCTACGAAAAGTTGAGCCGGATAGGGCCATGTGTGTCTATCTTCGGTTCTGCGCGTACTACGCCTGATCAGCCCTATTACAAAATAGCGGAGGAGATTGCTTACAAACTGACGCAATTCGGCTACGGCATTATCACCGGCGGCGGGCCGGGCATCATGGAAGCAGGCAACTTAGGCGCTATGCGCGGAAAAGGAAAATCCGTAGGCCTGAACATCAACCTGCCTTTTGAACAGTCACACAATCTGTTCATTGATTCCGATAAATTGATCACCTTCGACCACTTTTTCGTCAGAAAAACCCTCTTTATCAAATATGCACAGGGATTTATCGTTCTGCCGGGAGGCTTCGGTACGTTGGACGAACTGTTTGAAGCATTGACTTTGATACAAACCGGAAAAATAGGAAAATTCCCTATCGTAATGATTGGAAAAACCTATTGGGAAGGACTGGTGGACTGGATTAAGTCGGCTATGCTGAAAAAAAACAAGTACATAAAAGCAGAGGACTTGGAATTGTTTACTATTGTTGATGCTCCGGACGAAGCGGTAGAGCTTATCAACAAATTTTATTCAAAATATTTGTTGAGTCCTAATTTTTAATGAATATATTTTATATCTTTGTTTTCTGAAAAATTTAACTCATGAAACGCATTTTTATTCCGGTAGCCATAGGCTCTGCATTGATTTTCGGAGTGCTGACTTTTTTTCAAAAAGGAATAGTTGTTGATATAAATATGCCGGAGGTCATTCAGGCAGGCAGCGAAATCACTGTCAGCGTATTTATTAATAAAAGTAAACTAACCGGTTTTGCAAGGCTTCAACAGGATTTGCCGTATGGATTTACGGCAAAACCGGTTAATTCCGCCAATGCCGATTTCAATTTCGAAA
The DNA here is from genome assembly GCA_031259205.1 of Bacteroidales bacterium. Lineage (GTDB taxonomy): Bacteria > Bacteroidota > Bacteroidia > Bacteroidales > UBA4181 > JAIRLS01. The sequence goes on from JAIRLS010000042.1 coordinate 8,359, forward strand.
ATCAGCGGGTAAGGCTGATATGGCTGAACCTTCCCGAAGAGGAACAGTTTACGGCTACTTACACGATCGTTGCCGACGAACGCTTGAAAGGAACCGTTGATCTGGGCGGAGTATTTTCTTATGTGGAAGACAACGAAAGGAAATCCTTTGATATACAGTCGCAAAGGCTTACCATTCAACCGTCGTCGAAATTGGACGCCTCTCAGATGATTGACGTAAAAGACTTTGCCAGCATGGTAAAACCGAAACCCCAGACGGCACAATCGGAAAAGATCGCCGGCATACGTCGGCAACCGCAGTGGTATCAGGCAAACAACGCTTTCTTAGTCACCCTGTTAATCAACAAAAACAAGGTGGATAAACTGGCCAAACTGGAGGAAACCATTCCCGCCGGATATAAAGCGGAAATTATTGACGGCAAAAACGCCATCTTTTCCTTTGAAAACCAAACTGCAAAATTCGTGTGGAACGTGTTGCCCTCCGAACCGTATTTTATTATCAAATATAAAGTGACGCCCGACGGCGGGACACAAGTAGATCCGGCAAACTTGCCCATAACCGGCGTGTTCTCGTATCTCGACGGCGACAAAACAATGGCAGCCAATGTGATGGAACAAAACGAAAATCTGGACGAACTAACCCCCACACTCGTGAACGACCTTATCGCCAAGACGGTAACCGCTTCCGACGTATCTACGCAAACCGTAACGCCGACGGAACAGACAGTCGTCGCCAGCCCGGAGGCCGTTTCCGTTGCCCCAGCCGCAGCAACAGAAGATCCCCCGGCGCCCGCCCTGAAAAAAACGCCGACAATTTCGGGAACCGCTACTTCTTCCGGAAAAAAACAAACAATAATACCCGAAACGGGCATCCATTTCCGGGTACAGGTTGCCGCAGGCCGGAGAGAGGTAAATACCCCGCAGGTTTTCAAGAAATATCAACTCGGATACAATGTCGTAAGGGAACAACACGACGGCTGGTACAAGTATTCCGTAGGAACTTTCTTTGAATATAAGACAGCACGCGACTATCGGGTATATTTAAGAACCGAAACACCGCTGGACGGCGCTTTTGTGACGGCATACAATGACGGACAGAGGATAACAGTGCAGGAAGCCCTGCTCTCGCTCAACCAAAAATGGATAAAATAAAAGATGGTGATGACGGCATTCTATAAAAGACTAATGTTGGCGATGGCGATTATTCCTGCCGGAATAATGCCTTTGGCTGCACAATCCGACGAAGACGAGGATGATGAAGATGCCGTTTCTCTGTTGTCCCATACCGATACGGTGGAAAATCCGGTATATATGCCGGTGGTAGGGCTTGGAGCCGGTTATTTCGCATTTTACGGCGATGTGAAAAATGCCTTTCGCAGCCTTTCCACAGGGAAACCGGGAATCAGGATAAACGTTGCCTCTTACATCGGAAACACTCACCGACTCAGGGCTAATCTGGTATTTCTGACAGGCGACGTGTACGGGACACAGCGTACCGTCCCAAAAGGACTGGGCGGGGATGGCGTATGGAATCTGTCCGACACTGCCAACAACCTGAATTTCAAATCTACCGTTTACAGTTTCGGATTCAATTTGCACTACAGCTTCCAACCGTTAATCAAAGGCAAATACCTCGAACCTTTTGTGTCGCTGGGAATTGAAACAATGAGTTTTAACTCCAAAGCCGACCGTTTCGACAAAAACGGACAACGCTATCATTATTGGAGCGACGGCACTATCCGTACCGTGAGCGAACAGACAGGCGATCCGAACGGCGCTTTTTTGACCCAGCGGGACTATACCTACGAAACAGACTTGCGAAATGACAACCGAAGGAAAGGACTAAAAAATTACAGCAATTTTTCCTTTGCCATACCGGTGGACATCGGCTTTGACCTCAACGTTTCCGACCGCGTAAGCATCCGAACGGCAACATCCCTGCACTATACCTTCACAGACCTGCTCGACGGCCTGACAAACGCTTCGAAAGACGCCGAATATAAAGGGAAAAAAGGAAACGACTGGTTCGTTTTCCCTTACGTTTCGCTGCATCTGGATTTGTTCTCGCAGGACAGGGTCAAAGTAGTGGAAGAACTGTTTGCCAATGCAGACGATTTTGACATGGCCATGTACGACGATGAAGACAATGACGGCATTTTCGACGGATGGGACGAATGTCCCGGCACACCGGCAGGCGTGCCGGTGGATTCGCTGGGATGCGCGTTCGACAAGGATAACGATGGAGTACCCGACTATCTGGACAGGGAAATGTCGCGGACGGGAGCCGTCGTGGATGAATTCGGCGTTGAAGTCAATGACGAAACCATCGTCGAACTGCTGGGACAGTCGGCGCTGGAACGAAAAGACGTTGAAGCGTATCTCTCGCGATCGCAGGCAAAAACACGAGTGAGAGGGGGCCTGCCGATACCCGACAAGTTCAAATCCATCGACAAAAACAATGACGGGTATATCTCCTTCGACGAAATGCTGAAAGCCATCGACGCCTATTTTGACGGCACTTCAGGTTTCTCCCACATAGACATCAGGGAACTGAACAGTTTTTTCTTCGACCAGTAACCCTGCCGATGAGTTTCCAGTCATACCCTGTCTTTATCAGTATTAAAAAATCACATCTTTGAACACGTAAAAAATGGCATTATCAGGTTTCTTTTCAAAAGAAAAAAAAGAGCGCCTTGACAAAGGCGTAGAAAAAACGAAAGAAAGTCTGTTTCGGAAACTGTCCAGGGCAATTGCCGGAAAGTCGAAAGTGGACGCAGAAGTCTTGGACAATCTCGAAGAAGTGCTGATTTCATCGGACGTCGGCGTAGAAACCACGCTCAAAATCATCCGTCGTGTTGAAAAAAGAGTGGCCAGCGACAAAATTTTGAATACTGGTGAGTTGAACCTCATCCTGAAGGAAGAAATATCCGCCCTGTTGGAAGAAAACCACACGGGCGAACCGGCCGATTTCGCGTCGATATTGACGGCAAAACCCTATGTGATGATGATTGTGGGGGTGAATGGCGTCGGTAAAACTACCACTATCGGCAAATTAGCCTGCCGGTTTAAAGACGCCGGCAAAAAAGTGCTGCTGGGCGCCGCCGACACATTCAGAGCCGCCGCAGTAGACCAGTTGGTAATATGGTCGGAGCGCACAGGCGCCGATATTGTCAAACAGCAGATGGGCGCCGATCCGGCAGCCGTAGCCTACGATACGGTCAGTTCGGCCAAAGCCGGCGATGTGGATGTGGTCATTATCGATACGGCCGGCAGGTTGCACAATAAAATCAACCTGATGAACGAACTGACTAAAATTCGGAACGTGATGCGAAAAGTCATTCCGGACGCCCCCCACGAAGTCCTGCTGGTTCTGGACGGCTCAACCGGACAGAATGCCTTCGAACAAGCCCGGCAATTCACACGGGCAACGGAGGTATCGGCGCTGGCGTTGACCAAACTGGACGGAACTGCAAAAGGAGGCGTCATACTGGGCATCTCCGATCAGTTTAAAATCCCCGTCAAATACATCGGCGTTGGAGAAAAGGCGGAAGACTTGCTGATCTTTCATAAAACAGAATTTGTCAATTCCTTATTCAAAGAAATGCATGAACCGATCGTTTAAAATATGGATAGCGGGATGCTTATTGCTTTCCCTCCTCGCTTCTTGCGGCAGTTCACGCCGTCACCCTCCCAAAAAATACCGGAAAAGAGCGCCGTGCGACTGTCCCGTCTTCGGACAGCGTTTTCCTGTTGCCGCCTGTTATGTCGAACAGATGTCGTAACCGGTTGCTATGCCCACTTTTTTATTCGATCGTGTTGTTTTCGGCCCCGTACATAGCCGTCGTCTGGGGTCATCCCTCGGTATCAACCTGCTTCCCACAGAACGCAAATATTGTAATTTTAACTGTATCTATTGCGAATGTGGATGGAATCTTTCCGGCAAGACTCAAGCGTTGCCCAACAGGGAACTTGTCCGCAACGCCTTGCAGAGCAAACTGACAGAGTTGAAAGTTACGGGAAACCTGCCGGACGCGATCACTTTTGCCGGCAACGGAGAGCCAACGATACATCCCGAATTTGCCGCCATTGTGGACGATACCGTCGCACTGAGAAACCAGTTGTCGCCCGCCTCGAAAGTATCCGTCCTGTCCAACGCTACCATGCTTTTCCGGCCGGATATTGCGGAAGCCCTGAAAAAAACAGACCTGCCCATCCTGAAATTGGACTCGGCAAGAGACGAGGTCATCGCCTTGATCAACCGGCCGGTAAAAAATACGACAGCGGTGGAACTCATCCGGCAATTAAAGAATTTCGACGGAAACTGTATCCTTCAAACCATGTTCGTGCAAGGAACCTGCAACGGACAACCGGTGAACAACACCCTGCCCGAAGAACTGGACGATTGGGAAAAAGCGGTCTGCGAAATCAGACCCCGATTAGTGCAAATCTATACGATCGCCAGAAGCACCCCGCTGGATACCCTGTTCAAAATTCCGGAACAACACCTGCGGGAAATAGAAAAACGCATCCTCCGGCACGGAATACCGACACAGGTAACGGTTTAAACGCCTGCCGTCCACCTGCTCGTTTCCTCTGCAAAAACTTTTTTCATTTCACGCCTTTGGAAATCCGGAATTTTCATGTAATTTTGTAAATGGAATATTAAGACATAAAATTATGATTCATGACATTGAAATACTGGAATCTTTTTATGCACAGTTGCCTGAAAAGCTGGCGGTAGCAAGGAGAAAAACAGGCCGGCCGATGACGCTGGCAGAAAAGATTTTGTACGTTCATTTGTATGACGCCTCTTTTTCCGGCACATACCGTCGGGGAGAGGATTACGTAAACTTTCGTCCCGACAGGGTGGCCATGCAGGACGCAACAGCTCAAATGGCGCTGTTGCAGTTTATGAATGCCGGAAAGCGCTGTTCGGCAGTACCGGCCACCATTCATTGCGACCACCTGATTCAGGCGGATCTCGGCGTGGAAAACGACATTCCAGCCGCCATGGACGCCAATCGTGAAGTATATGATTTCCTGCAATCCGTTTCCGGCAAATACGGCATCGGATTTTGGAAGCCCGGCGCAGGCATCATTCACCAAGTCGTACTGGAAAACTATGCTTTCCCCGGCGGCATGATGGTAGGCACCGATTCGCATACGCCTAATGCCGGAGGGTTGGGAATGATTGCCATAGGCGTAGGGGGCGCGGATGCCGTAGACGTGATGACCGGTATGGAATGGGAACTTAAGATGCCTCGGCTGATCGGGGTAAAATTGACGGGAAAACTCAACGGATGGACGTCGCCCAAGGACGTGATACTGAAACTTCTCGGCATACTTACCGTAAAAGGCGGCACCAATTCGATTATCGAATATTTCGGCGATGGAGCGGCTTCGTTATCGACAACAGGAAAGGCAACCATTTGCAATATGGGAGCAGAAGCGGGCGCCACCACCTCCATTTTTCCTTTTGACGAAAACATGGCCGCCTATCTGAACGCCACAGGACGCGGAAAAATAGCGGACTGGGCTACCCGTGCGGCCTCCTGTCTGCAAGCCGACGCGGAAACAGCCGTCTGCCCCGGCCAATATTACGACCAACTCATCGAAATTGACATGTCCACCCTGCCACCCTACATCAACGGCCCGTTTACGCCCGATGCGGCAACGCCTCTGTCGGAATTTGCCGGCAAGGTAAAAGACAACGACTACCCGCAACACGTGGATGTGGGGCTGATAGGCTCATGCACCAACTCTTCCTATCAGGACCTGAGCCGTGCGGCGTCTGTTGTGAGGCAGGCGGCCGAAGAAGGCATACCGGTAGCGGCGCAACTCATCATCAACCCCGGGTCGGAACAGATTAGCCATACCGCCCAGCGTGACGGACTGATGGATGATTTCAGGAAAGCAGGCGCCATCATCATGGCCAATGCCTGCGGCCCCTGCATCGGACAATGGAAACGCCACACCGACGACAATACACGCAAAAACGCCATCGTCACCTCGTTCAACCGCAATTTTGCCAAACGCGCAGACGGCAACCCCAATACCCACGCCTTCGTAGCCTCGCCGGAACTGACCGTGGCGCTGACCATCGCAGGCAACCTCTGTTTCAACCCTTTGAAGGATACGCTGAAAACAAAGGACGGAAGAAACGTGAAACTCAAAGAACCGCAAGGTATGGATTTTCCACCGGACGGCTTCACCGTAAAAGACACGGGATATCTCCCTCCGTCGAATGACCGGCAGGCAGAAATCCGTATCTCGCCTGATTCCATGCGACTGCAACGACTGGATGCATTCCCTCCCGCCGACAGCCCCGACCTCTCCCGGATGCGCCTGCTGATTAAAACAGCCGGCAAATGCACCACCGATCACATATCCATGGCAGGACAGTGGCTGCGTTTCAGAGGCCATCTGGAAAACATCTCCGACAATCTGCTGATGGGAGCCGTTAATGCTTTCAACGGAAAAACCAATGCCGTACTGAACCCGCTGTCCGGAAAATATGAACCGGTTTCCGCTGTCGCCAAACAATACAAGGCAAAGGGCATCTCTTCCATTGTAGTGGCCGAAGAAAACTACGGGGAAGGCTCCTCCCGCGAACATGCCGCCATGGAACCGCGATTCCTGAACGTGAAAGCTATTTTGGCCAAAAGTTTCGCCCGTATTCACGAAACCAACCTGAAAAAACAGGGACTGCTGGCCATCACTTTCGAAAACAAAGACGATTACGCGAAAATACGCGAGGACGACTGCCTGTCCATTGAGCATACGGAAAATTTCAGGCCGGGAGAACCGCTGCAAGTGACACTGCATCACACAGACGGCACCGAGGAAACTTTTCGCGCCAACCATTCTTTCAATGAAATGCAAATCAAGTGGTATAAGGCGGGAAGCGCCCTGAACGTCATTAAAACAGAGCGCAAAAACGAATGATAACCAACAGTTGTTTGGGGTAATGAATATTTTGAATTAATTTTGTCCAGAAATTTTTAATCGAAAGAAAATGAATATTACCGTTATTGGCTCTGGAAACATAGGCTCGGCATTAGTAAACGGATTGTTGCGCCGGGGTATTTCTCCGGAAAATATTACAATGGCCGACATTAACAGGGAAGCGTTGGCTGTTTTTGCGTCAAAAGGCGTTATCGTTACGCAAGACAATGTCGAGGCGGTGAAGAGTGCGGACATGATTGTGCTTTGCGTGAAACCCTATCTGGTTCAGCCGGTGATAGAAGGTTTTTTACCTGCGCTTTCTGCCCAAGCCGTCTTAATATCCGTAGCTGCCGGCATTACGCTGGAGCAATTAAGCCGGTTGATCGGGAAAAGAGCGTTGTTTCGTGTGATTCCCAATACAGCCATGGCGGTCAATCAATCCATGACGTGTATTGCAGCGGAAAATGCTTCTCCGGAACAGGAAAAGGCGGTGTTGGACTTGTTTGGGCTGGTTGGGAAAACGGCCGTGATTGACGAATCGTTGATGAATGCTGCCACAGTAATTGCTTCATGCGGTACGGCTTTTGCGCTCAGGTATTTGAGGGCGGCCACCGTAGCCGGCATTGAATTGGGTTTCCGCCCCGACCTCGCTGTCGGCATGGTCGCTCAAACGATGTCGGGAGCGGCTGCCCTGATAGCTGAATCCGGCTGTCATCCGGAACAGGAAATCGACAAGGTGACCACGCCGAAGGGAATTACCATCAAGGGATTGAACGAACTGGAACATGCCGGCTTTTCTTCGGCCGTAATCAAAGGAATATTGGCTGCTTACAGTGTTTTTGAAAAATGACTTATCTCGGACAACCGGAAGTGTATAAAGTATTGGAAGAATTGTCCATTCCTTTCGACTATTACGAACATCCGCCTACTCCTACAATTGAAGAAGCCGCCAGCTACTGGAAAGACAAAACGGCCACCTACTGCAAAAATCTTTTCTTCCGCAATCACAAAGGGAACAGGCATTATCTGGTTATTCTCGAATGTAGATGCACGCTGAATATCCACGAACTGGAAAAGAAACTCAAGCAGGGGAAACTCAGTTTTTCCTCCGAACAGCGCATGTTAAAATATCTGGGATTGAGTCCGGGATCGGTTTCTCCTTTCGGACTGATTCATGACAGGGAACATCATGTGCATGTTTTTTTCGACTGTCACCTGCAACAGGCGCAAAAAATCTCTTTTCATCCCAATGACAACCGTGTAAGTCTGGTATTGCCGGCCTCCGACTTTTGGCGTTACATGGACTGGACAGGCAACCGTTACGAGTTTGTCAGCCTGTACCGGGACGAATAAAGCCCGTTACGCCGAAAATTCAAGGCCTAACAGGGTGATGTCGTCGAAAATAGCCTCGTTCGTTCCTCTCAGGTGTTGCGTGTCGATAATGTCTTCGAGAATTTGCTCAATGTGGTCGAATCGTTTGACGGCATTTTCCAGAATATAAAAGGCGGAATCTATTTCCCCTTCGTGCGTATCCGACATTACCTCCACCATGCCGTCGGTATACACGAGCAGCAGGCTGTGTTCATTGATCGACGTCCGGTGAACGTTGACGCATGGAAGGCTGTCGATCATCCCCATGGCAACGGTGGAACTTTCCAGCAACTCCATTTTTCCCGACTCGGTGCGGTACAACAGGGCGGAAGGATGTCCCGCGTTTACATATTCCAGACAACGAGTGATATAATTATACCGCGCGATGAACAGGGTGATGAATTTCTCGCCTTGTGCGCTTTTCGTTACCCGATAGTTTAGTTTTTGCAGCAGGTTTTCCATCGTAATGTCCGAATTGAACAAAGCGCGCAAAGTCGCCTGAAAGTTCGACATCAGCAGGGCGGCTGCCATTCCTTTGCCCGACACGTCGGCTACACAAAAGCCTATTTCGTTCGGGCCAAGCCGGATGCAATCAAAATAGTCCCCGCCCACTTCAAAATGAGGCTTGTAAAAGGCATTCATCTTGATATGCCTGTCGTTCGGAAGATCCTGCGTGCCGGGTATCAGCATGTTTTGCATTTGAGAGGCCAGTTCCAGCTCTTTCCTGAAAGCTTCCTGCTGGAGGCTTTCCTTGAACAGCCGGATGTTTTCGATCGCAACGATAATAATGTTGGAAATGGTTTGTATGAACTGTAAATGCTTGATAACAGGGCTAAGGCCTTCCATTTCTTCCTCAATATCCCCTATCAGAACATAGGCGATGGGCAAATGATTGTTGTACACCGGTATAACGATGTCAAAACCGGGCAACAGCGCCCCGCCCCATGCCGTAAACGTAATTTCCGAAAGGGGCAACAATTCTTTTTCGACATCAATATGATCAATCGTTTCAGGCGATACGCCGGCATTGAGGATCCGTTCCCATCGGTTATGATTGTTCTTGAACAATACTACTTTCCCGATTTTTAGCCGAACGCACAAAATATGAGTGAAACGACTCAATAATACTTCAACAGGCTGATTGTCATTGATAGCCCGTGTTATTTCAAGCAACGAATCAAGTTTAAACTTTAATGTTTCTCTTACCGTGCTATTCTTGCCTATCATTAGTTATAACCATATTAATTAAGGAGGGCAAAATTACTAAAAAATGGGATGAATAAAAATTCAAGTATTTTCGTCTGCATAGGTATAATGAAATTTAGGAAACTTTTCTTTCGTTTCAAGCATTTCCCCGCATACGGGACATTCGTATTGATACACGAGCGGATCGGTGTAAAAACTCCTGTGGCTTTCCATCAGCGCACCGCAGTTGTCGCAATACAGATGGGATACCTCCGCTTTAGTTATTTCTCTTTTTTTGATCATGGCTTTAAACAGGTTTTAAAATGATACGTTGTGATGAAATTGGATTATTATTTTAGAAATGAAAATTTCGACAAATTTTATTGTTTTCGATTACAAAAGTACTCAATTAATTACTGTTTTGCAAAAATTACGCTAAAAAATGCTATAAAATCGGTTCATTCTTTTATTGAGGCGCTATCTCCGCGAAAGCACGAAGGGAAGAAGCAGTGCAACGGCGTCACGCAAGGACTTTTTTTTAACCACGAAGTCGCAAAAGTAACACAAAGGCCTGACGGCGGAAAAAACAGTCCACAGATGGCACAGATTAGCACAGATGAAGACAAAAAAACTTCGTGAAACTTTGTGTTCTTTGTGGTTAAAAAAAACCACGAAGGAACACAAAGTAAATTTGATTTGCCGGAGGTCGGAAGTTCCGAAATCACTGAACAATTTCCATTTCCGTACGGCGGTTTTTTGCCCTGCCGGATTCGGTATTGTTGTCGGCAATG
>JAIRLS010000117.1 GCA_031259205.1 Bacteroidales bacterium
CGAAAGCACGAAGGCACGAATGTAGAGACGCACGGCGTGCGTCTGAATGCACGAATGCACGAATGTAGAGACGCACGGCGTGCGCCTGAATGCACGAATACACGAATGTAGAGACGCACGCCGTGCGTCTGAATGCACTTTTAAGAGAAATAGTAAGAAAGCGGAAAACAACACGTCTGAAACCGTCCACTGCCCATAGCGCCTCAAAAAGAATGAACCAACGCCCCTCCCGACTGCAAGATGCAATTTATCGGGAGCGTCATCATATTGGGCATATAAAAAATCAATACTGGCCGAGTCGGTCAGTACTGATTTTTATTTATTATTCGGTGAATACATAATTGAACCGTCCGCCGGGCGCTGTGTCGCCGTTGACGTAAAAATCCATGATATTGCCGTTTTCCTGCATGTTGTCGTTCCATTTGAACTCGACGTCGAGGGGGGTGTTTTCCAGTCCCAGCAGGCTTCTGGGGATGGACAGTTCCAGTTCGGCGCCGGTCACGCGGAAATCAATTTCGCCGGTTTTCTGCCAGTTCCAGCCACCGAGACTTTTTTCGACGATGGCTTTTGCTTGCGGGTTTTGCCGGTTGATCACAAAATCATAACCTTCCCAGCCGGTAGCGTAGTTGCGGTCGGTATTGATAAAAAGGCGCATCCACGCGGCGTCGGTGGAGGGGGTAATGTCTTTCGCCGTGGCCGCATAAAAATAGATATACTCGCTGTCCCTTGCTACTTTGGCGGAAACGAAGTCGTTCCGCCCCGTCGAATTGGTATAATGGAGGTCTTTCCACCCGGGGCTGTCGCGGTGAATGGCGCTTCCCTTATGGGCGAGATATTTGGGCGACACGTTGTCCCAGTCGTCGAAAGCGCCGTCTATGACAATGGTTTTGGCTTTTGAAGGCGTTGCCGGTTTCGACATTCCTTTGAATCTGCGGATGTTGCTTACCATTTGACAGTAATAATTGTCGCCGTGGCCTCCTTTCATCGGTTCAACGTCGCGGCTGGCTTCCTGATCGAACTGGTCGGGAAAGGCGTTGCTCACGCCTCCCCATTCTCTATGACGGCCGGCCACCCATTCGTTCCAGCCGGTGATGAAGATAAACTGCGGGTTCAACTCCAGCGCCCTGTCCCACTGTTCCTGAAAATTGTATCCGTAGTTGACTGCATCGGGGGCGGAGGCAGCCGGATTCGGTTTGACCGTATGGCTTCTGCCGAATACATCCGGCGCATTCATGGCGGTCAGGCCTTTTTCAGTCGACCAGTTTTGCGCTACGCCCACTGTTGCCTGTTCGTATTTTGCTGCGGTAGAAACGACGTCGATATAACCGTGTTGCGGGTATATTTCCAGCCACCCCCAATGATCTTCACGGGTGGGGCCTTGGTTGTAAACGGGTTGTCCCGGGCGGAAGGTAAAATAATTCCTTATCTCTTCCGACAGGTTTTCCGGATAGGCCATGATCAGCGGTTTCCCTTTCCAGAGGAAAAACAGATCCTTGTAGACGCCCGGCGTGTACAGATCCCGATAGATTTCTTCAATGGCTACCCGACGGTCATCCCCAGCGTTGAAAGCCAGCATAAAAGCGATTTGCGGCGTTTTTACGCCATCCTGTCGCGCCTCGCTGAAAACCTCGCACAGCGCCATGTAGGATTCTCTCCATGTATAACTGCCGTTGGTACAGTCGAAGATGATCACATCCACGCCGGCGTCGGCCAGCATTTCCGCATGTCGGCGCAACACCCAGCGATCCGTGTTACTGTAATAGCCGAACAGGGGTTCGCCCCAAAAAAAGTAGCCGTCGTGAGGCCATGCCGGATGATCAAAATCGTACTTTGCTTCCGGGTGGGCGGCGATTATTTCCGACACGTTGCAGGCCGGCCTGCCGCTTGAAACAGAGTTGTGCCATGTCCAGTAGAAAAGCCCTACAAATTTATTCGGACGAAAGTCGCCCGTTTCGGCGTATTCCGGCAGTTTTCGTCCCAGCGCGTCGGTAGCCGGCAGGTCGTTACAGCTTACTTCCGTCACGCCGGCGTCCTCCGGTTCTTCATTCTTATTCGGGTCGTCTTTGCGGCAGGCTATCGTCCCGATACCTATTCCCGCCATGGCTATAACAACAGCGACGCTCCGTTTCGCCGGCAGCGAAAACAGACAGGCGCCCGCGAACGAAAGCAGGTCCCGCCATGCGTTATATCGGACGTAGTTATGCAGCTGAGGTAAATAAAAACTTTTTATATTCATGAATGTATGGATTTAGTATTTTAGAAATGATTTTTTTTAACTTATTAAAAGCGCTCCGAAGGGAGGATGGCAAAATTCGGCGCCCGTCCGCAAAATGATATTTTTATCACCCGCAGGTCAGCGACCTGCAGGTGATGAAAATACATGTCCTTGATGCGACGCAGGAGAATACATATCAAATTTAAAAATGACGTCCCCTTTGCGCTCCTTAATTGACGCTGATCTCTCCGATATACGAATATCCCTGGCTGGCCCAGTTCGTCAGGATGGTAATTTTCAGGTAGCGGCCGCTTTTCGGCGAAGGGACGGGCAGCGTCTGCTCCTCCTGAACATTCGGCAATTCGGGCACATTCAGCAACAGCGTCCAGTCGGTCTGATAGTCGCTTATTTCAAATTTGATGTTCTTGGGAGATGCAAAAGTGTCCCAAGAATGGGGCGATTGACGGGCGGTAAACCGAATTTCACTGATGGTAGCGATAGTGGTGAAATCGATGATCACCCATTGCGGTATCCATCCCGGCGGGGTAAGGTCGCGCGAATGCCAGCAAGTGTTCGGGTCGCCGTCGATGATCTTGTCGGCTTCATAACCGCTGGTGGTATGTACGGAGGAAAAATCTTCAATTCTCCATTGACTCTTGGCCGGGACAGGCCAGTACTGTTCGACATAGATACTGACCGACCACCAGAGGGTTTTCAGTTCGTCGTTCGTCGGGATGTTCGATTCGCCGACCGACAGGATGGTCACCGGCAGGAGGTATTCCCTGTCCGGGTCCAGCGCGGCGATGTTTTTGAAGGTAAGGCTGCCGCCCGCCGAATAATTCTTGCCGTTTTTGATCACTTGAGAGGCGCCGGACAGCTCGTAACATTCTTCCGGCAAGGGAAGGAAGGCGGTGTTGTTGGCGCTGTTGTACGAGGCCACCAGCGACGGCGCGGCGCCTATTTCCGCCCGTATCTCCCCCTGGTTGAAGTTGGTAGTGCCGCCATAGCGAAGGCCTTCCACTCGAACAACGGAATCGCCGCTTCCGCCGGCGTTGAAGATGATTTTGTTCACTTTTTTCGCCGAAGGAAAATAAAAATACTTGAACTGTTCAAATTCAAGACTCTCCGGTATCCCGTCGTTCCTGCACGAAGACAGCCATGCCGCCGAAAGGCCGGCAGCCGCAACGCACAGCATAAAAATAAATTTTGTTTTCATTGTTTTAAAAACTTTTTTTCTCCTTTCCGGAGAAGGTTTCAAACGTGGAAGCTTCTCCGCGAAACCTCTGCGGCGCTCCGCGAAAGGGGTTCTTTCGCAAAGCGACACAGAGATGACACAGAGTTGCACATCGTGTTACACAGGGCAACACAGCATTATACACATTTATGGCCGATCATCATTCGGATTCATCGGTTTCTATACGTAAATTCCGGATGGTAATCTCATAGCCATCAAGGTAAGCATTGACCGGATCGAACCGGATGAAATGGTTGGCGGCGTTGCCAAAACCATGATTGTCCTTGATGCTTGTAATGTCAAGCGAGAATTCTTTCCACTCAGTTTCATGATCTACTTGATACTGAGTGGTCGCCCCTTCTGTAGTCACACCTCCGCGACACCAGAAGAACATCATGCCCCATGTCGGATCTTGATACGGAACGGCCTTATTGGTTTTGTAGTCAAACTTGAACACTGCGGTGCTTCCTCCCAGCGGCCTGCCTATGGCGCCGGTGATGGCTTGCGGATCTCCGCCATTACCGTCGCCAATGATCTTCAGCGTTACGGAGTTGTCTTGGTCATTGTTTTGGACGATCTCCACGCCATATCCTTCCGTAAAAGTCAGGGGGTAAACAGGTCCCGTTTCGACTACCGGCGGCTCATAGGGTTCCTCATCGTTGTAAGCGCCTATTTCGGCAAGGTAAGTGTAGGTGTCTCCACTATTTGTTGCTGTGATGGTCACCTTGAAATAGCGAGCTACGACTGGTTGGTCCAACTCCAGCAGAATGGCCGTTTTCTCCTGGCTCAGGTTATCTGTTTGATAAACGGGGACCCAGGTTTCGGCGTCCATGCTTACGTCGATGGTAATCGCTTTCGGATTGGCGGGTTGTTCGGGCTCCGGTCGGTGGATAAGGTAGAATCCCTCAATCGACTTGTTCCCCTTCATATCTACCGTAATGTCTACGGGGACTCCACTACCGGGGGTCGTATGCCAATGGTTCAACTCATCACCGTCGATCAGTTTTTCCGCTGCATAACCTTCGTTCCATACGTCGGAAGCCGTCACCGTCCACGCACTCTTTTCGAATGAGGCGTCCGGCGTGGGTATGGTGACCGTCACCGGCACATCTTTCGTAATCTCGCCGCAACTAACGGTAATAGTGGCGTTGCCTGCGCCTGTAATGGTCACTTCTCCCTCCGACACGGTGGCTACGTTTATGTCGCTGGTAGCATACCGGTAGGCGAGGTCTCCCGCTTCGGCCGGAATCGGCTCAGGCGTGAGCTGCACCTTTGCGCCCACTATCGACACGTTGATGGCTTCGGGAAGCCCCGTAATTCCGGTCAGCGGCGGCCGAATAACGCTCACATTCACCGTTACCGGCGCAAGGCTGCCGGAAGTAACGGTAATGACGGCGTCGCCAAGACCCACTACCGTCACCAGCCCGTCGGCGTCCACCGTTACCACGTCTTCATCGTCGGAAGCGTAGGTGAAAGCGCCTCCTGCGTCGGCCGGCGTTTTGGTAACGGTCAACTGCGCCGGCTGGTCAAGCAGCGTCAGCGTGAGCGGACTGGGCGTTACCATGAAGGAAGTCAACGCGAGAAGATTGACGGTCACTTCGACGTCTTTCTTCACGCTTCCGCTTCTCACCGTCACGGTGGTAGTGCCTTCGGCCACAGCCGTGACCAACCCCTTGTCCGACACGGTGGCTATGGACGTACCGGCAGACGACCATTGGAAACTTACCTCCGTGGCGTTCTTCGGTTCGGCTTCCGCCGTCAACTGCCCCGTCTGCCCGGGATTCAACGTCAAAGAGGATGGCGTTACATTGATGGATTGCAAGGCGACTTTTTCTTCTTCATCGCCGCATCCTGCGAGGAACAGCGCCAAGGCTACTCCTGCTACTCTACTTAAAAATGATTTGTAATACATAAAATT
>JAIRLS010000186.1 GCA_031259205.1 Bacteroidales bacterium
AGTTACATTATTTACAGGACAATGGGCAGATCTTGATTTTGAAGTTATCTGCCGGAAAGCAAAAGACATGGGATATGACGGGCTTGAATTGGCTTGTTGGGGAAATCATTTTGAAATAGACAAGGCAGATGACGTCTATTGCAAGTCACGGCGCGATATTATGGGGAAGTACGGATTACAGTTATTTTCTGTTTCCAACCATTTGCTGAGCCAATGTGTGTGCGACAATATTGACGAACGTCATCGGTCTGTCGCACCGGCGCATGTGTGGGGCGATGGCGATCCCGAAGGAGTACGCCGCCGGGCGGCAGAAGCGATGATCAAAAACGCACAGGCTGCGAAACGGTTGGGGGTGAGTGTGGTTAATGGTTTTACCGGCAGTTCGATATGGCATTTGCTGTATTCTTTTCCTGCAATTCCCGAATCCATGATCGACCGTGGATATGAGGATTTCTCACGTCGCTGGACGCCGATTCTCGACGAGTTTCAGAAACTGGGGTTGCGGTATGCGCTGGAAGTTCATCCTACGGAGATTGCTTTCGACATTGCATCCGCCGAAAGGGCATTGCAAGCGGTCAACTATCATCCGGCTTTCGGATTTAATTATGATCCCAGCCATTTGGGATATCAGGGCGTGGATTACGTGCAATTCCTCTACAAATTTGCCGACCGGATTTTCCATGTCCACATGAAAGATGTCGGTTGGAGTTCCTCTCCGACGGAAGCAGGGGTGTTCGGCGGACATCTTCCGTTCGGCGACCGCCGGCGCTATTGGGACTTCCGTAGCGTAGGACGCGGCAACATTGTCTTCGAGGAAATCATCCGCGCTCTGAACCGGATCAACTATCAGGGGCCGCTTTCCGTTGAATGGGAAGACAGCGGGATGGACCGCGAACACGGTGCGGCGGAGTCGTGCGCATACGTTAAAAAACTTGATTTCAAACCGTCGGGTATCGCCTTCGATTCGGCTTTCGACCACACGTCGAAATGACGACAACAAATGAGAATGCCGCCGGAAAGAGCGCGAAGGCACGAATGTAGAGGCGAAAGCCATCCGCTTTGGAGAATGCGGAACGTCCTGAAAGGACATAACTTTCATAACCGCAGGTCAACGACCTGCGGAAGCGCTATCCATAGCTTCTTCTGCTTGAAAGGCAGTACTTGTCCTGTCTTTGACTGCGTCGAGCTTACGGTTCAGGCAGCCGCACTGCTGCGGGAGGCTTCCTTATACGGCGTGTGATGTCTGCATTTTTTTTAACCGGCGAAATTTGCGGACAAATATTAATCCGGAAGTAGAATCATTCTTTGGTACTGTGGTTAAAATCCGAACCAATATCCGAATATGCCTGCCAGAAATCCGACAATGACGGAAACGGTTTTCATCCAGAAGAAGCCCTTTCCGGATTCGGCCAGCAGCGGCAGGCCGGCATGTCCCTCCTGAACGATGGAATTGGCCAGCAACACGCTGAAGGGTATCGTTCCGGAAGCGAACAGTGTGATAAAGATCATGTGTGGCCCCGATTCCGGAATCAGTCCGATAAGTACGGCTATGACGAGCATATAGCCCGGATTGTCGATGATCCACTCTTTCACGTCCACAAAATACTGCCCCACGCCCAAAAGAGTCAGTATTCCCAGCGTCCATAAAAAGATTCTCGGCAGGTGTTTTTTGATTATGTGTTCCCACAGATGCTTTTTCAGGAAATGGTCGCGAACCGTAACAATAATGAACAGCGCCACCAAGCATACTGCGGAGAACATGATATTGATCCAGCGTTCTTGAAGCAGGAGAGCCGAAAAAGCGTGTTCATGTTCGAGCGGTTTTTCTTCTCCATGATGATGATGATATTCGCCGGAGGGAAGTCCCGTCATGATTTGTCCGTCGTGCAGTTCATGCCGGTGGTCGAACCATCCTGCAAGGATAAACACGATTGTGGCAGTGATGCCTGCCAGCAACAACGCGCGTTCAAAGGAGAGATGCCTCAGGTTTTCCCGCCAGTTGCCGCGAATATCGAAACGGGTATGGCGGTCGGAATCGTGCAGTTCAAAATGGCCGGCGTCAAAAGGCGTTGGGAATTTCCTGAACAGGAGATTGACTGTAAGCCCGGACAGCATAGCGATGATCAACAGCACGCCCGACAGCAGTAGCGCCGTTTTCGGTATGACGGCCAGCATAGCAAAGGCTTCATCGCCGAAGGACGCTATCAGACAGGCGACCAGCGCGCCAAAGCTGACCATGTTGTGCGTAAACAGCGAAACAACAATAAATCCGCCCAGACATCCCGGCAAAAGCCCTAATAATGTTGCCATCAACAGTTGCTTGAAGCCCGATCCGCCGATATGATTTATCCATTTGCCATGAGAATAAACGTTCACATACTCTATCAGCAACATCATGATCATCACAAAAGAAGTGATGATCAGTGTATTTTGGATGACCGGACTAACAACATGAATCATATTACGTTTTTTTTGTCAAATACGGCAAAGTGAAATGGAAAGTAGAACCGTTGCCTGTTTCCGATTCCACCCAGATGCTTCCCTGCAACATTTCCACAAGATTTTTTGAAATAGCCAGTCCCAAACCGGAGCCTTCGTAGTCGTTTTTCGACGATGCGCCGTTATGGAGTTGCTGGAAGCGGTCGAAAATTAGTTTTTGCTTGTCGACAGGAATACCGATACCGGTGTCTTCCACAAAAAAGTGCAGCGTTTTCCCGTCTTTCCGTTCATATCCGAAACGGATATATCCCTTGCGGGTAAATTTGATGGCGTTGGCAATCAGATTGATGATAATCTGCCTCACACGTACGGGGTCGGAACGGATGATACCGGGGTAAATGAAGCCGCTGTTGTCCATGATGATTTCGACTTTTTTTTCGTTGCGCTCGGCAAGATCCTGAAACATCGCCGCCAATTCTTCCATCAGGGCATTCAAGTCGAAAAGAACGGGATGCAGCGCCAACTGCTGCGTGTCTATTTTGGAAATATCAATAATATCTCCCATCAGTTGGAGCAGTTGCTGTACGTTGCTTCGGATGACTTTGATGTAAAACCGGCGCTTGTCGACGGAGATGTGGTCCTGTTCGAGGAATTTGAGGAAGCCGACAATGCCGTTCATCGGTGTGCGTATTTCGTGCGACATGTTGGCCAGAAACGAAGATTTGAGCATGTCCGATCTTTCCGACTGTTGCCGCGCTTTTATCAGTTCGGCTTCTATCGCTTTTTGTTCGGATATGTCTACCGTGATGCCGTCCCAGATGATTTCGTCGCTGTTTTCATTGCGGCTGGGAGTGCCGGTTTCCAGCAGCCATACTTCTTTCCCCTGCTTGTGAACCCGAAACTCGCAATAGAAGTCGGACATCTCTTTAATACATTCCTGCTCAAGGCGCAGTTTCATCTCCAAGTCTTCTTTATGAATGACGCGGTAGAAGGAATGGATGTCGTTTTTGATTTCTTCGGGAGAAACCCCCAGCCACTGTTCTGCCGTGTTGCTGATATACGATATCCGCGCTTCTTTGCCGGGATGGATCATCTTGCGAAAGATACATCCGCCCGGCAGATGATCGCTCAATGCACTCAACTGCTTCTCCCGTTCCTGCAACTTGACAGTCTGCACTTTCACTTTTTTTTCCAGCAAATCCCTGTAATCGGAAAGTTCATTGTACGATAGTTGCAATTCTTTATTAATGCTCGAAATTTCATTGCGGTGTTTTTTCAACTGAATATTGGCATTTTTAACCATATTCCTCCACCTGAAAATAAACAGCAATAGAACGGCAGTAATCAGGCCTGCAATGGTAATAGCATATTTGGCCTTCCTCTGCAACCCGATAGATTGATTTTGCCGTTCAATCATCAATCTTATCTCTTCGTTCTTCTCTTTTTCTCTCCGTTCAAATTCATATTGCTTATCCAACTGCGAAGCGCTTTGCTCGCTGTGTGTTTTAAAAAGGGAATCCCTTGCCATCCTGTATTTTTGCAGGAACTCCATCGCTTTGGCATAATCGCCCGTCTTGTATTTTACCATGCTCAGTTCGGAAAGCACATTCGACCGGATACGCTGCGATGAGGCGGCAACGGCTTGTTCATAGGCCTTTTCGAAAAAACGGTCGGCCTGTTCCCATTTTGACCGGTCGAAATAAAATTTGCCGATCGACAGGTATGCCTGCGCTATGGACAATACCTGTTTTGAGTGAATAGCCTTTTCGAGCGCTTTCTTTTTGAAATGTTCCGCTTCACGGTTTTTCGACAGCAAGTCATAAATCGAACTCATGTTGTTATAAATGGTGTACAGCGTAACATTGTCGGGATCCAGCTTTTCATAGATGAAAGCCGATTTCTGCAACCATTCCAGCGCCTTTTCCGGCTCGTTCATATACAGGTTGACGGCCATGTTCTGCGTGATCCTCGCTATTTGCAAGCTATCGTTCAGTTCTTCATACAGGCGCAGCGACCGGTCGTAATATCCGGCCACATCCCAAATGTTACCCATGCTGATGTTGGTTCGGGCAAGAATATCGTACAATGAAGCTTCTTCCGGCTTGTTGCCTGTGCTGTACGCCAATTGCAGCGCTTCTTCCGCATATTCGATCGCCGTAGTGTAATTGTTGACGCTCTGGTAGAGTTTGATGATTTCCTTGTAGGTCTGAATCATACCCTGACTGTCGTTTAACTGTTTCCAAGCCGAAAGCGCATTCAACAGACAGTTGAGAGAATTGTATATCTTCGACTGTTCATGGTAAATCAGCGCCAAATTCGTATAATTCAGGGCAATACCCGAATTATTTTTCATTTGCATACATATATCCAGCGCTTTCTGAAAACAGTCAATCGCGCGGTTAAAATCTTTCCTGTAATAAAACAGGATGCCTGTCGAACGGAGCAGTTCCGCTTCGCCCTTTTTAAAATCAATATCCTGCGCAAGATCAATACCCTTATCAAGATATTGCAACGCATCCGTATAATTATCCGGCGATTTTTCCATCAAATCTCTGGCAAAACTGTTGTATGCCATGACCATCATCGTATCGGAAACCCCAAGATTCAGTCCTTTTGAGATACTGTCCGCCTTGCCGTCCACCGAAAAAAGCAAAACGGCAACAAAGAAGAAGATCACATTCCGTCCGGTTATAAACACTTTCAAATATGGTAAATTACATGAATCAATGAACTTTATATGCAAATTTAATTTTACAAATGTAATATATTTATTGATTTTCCGGTCATCGGATATCTATTTTAAGCGGCAAGACCTGCAACCCATCTTTCCGTCCGGCACGGAACAAATTTACCGCTGCCATCCGGAAACAGCGCTTAAGGCCGGAAAGCAAAATGTTGTTTATCAACCTGAAACGGTAGAAGGCTAAAAAAAAACATTTTTTTTAATATTTTTTTTTGAAAAAGAGTTGCAGAGGAAGAAAAAAGCAGTATCTTTGCAGCCTGAAAATTGGCTTGCTGAAAAGCGGGTTGATTTTGGGAGTTCTTTGAAAATAATAGAAAGCAAAATAGTACAGGGAAAAGAATGTACTTGTCAATTTGAGTTGGGAAGCTGTAAGGATTTAAAAAACAGAAGAACTTTTTTACAAAGAAGAGTTTGATCCTGGCTCAGGATGAACGCTAGC
>JAIRLS010000216.1 GCA_031259205.1 Bacteroidales bacterium
CCGCAATTTTTACAAAATATGGGAATGTTTTTCAATGAAAAACATCCCATATTAGTAAAAATAAAAATTAAAAGAAAGACTTTAATCCAGTATTTTGATACGGATATTACGATACCACACGTCGTCGCCATGGTCTTGGAATCCGATATAACCTTCGCGTTTCGCACCGCCGAGGTTATTCAGTAATTCGAATGCCAGAGGCCATTTTTGTTGGCTGAACTTGCTATTTTGCAGCATTGTTGTCCATTGCGGAGTCCACAAATGATATTCTACGACTGTTGCATCGTTTTGTTTGTGGAAAACCGAACCTTTGAAAACGGTGATGCTTGTTTTGTTCCATTCGCCGAAAGGATTGGCATTTTGAGGAACCGCCGCAATCATATCGTACAGCGAGCCTGCTTTACGGTTACCATCTACGCCCTGCGTTGCGTCGGGATGGTTTGCATTATCCAGCACCTGATATTCGGGAGACGAGATATAAATCGGCTGACCTTTGATTTCCTGTGCAAGGAAGAAAATGCCCGAGTTACCGCCTTTCGAAATCTTCCATTCCAATTGGAGTTCGAAATTTTTGAACTTGTGAGCAAAGATAATGTCGCCGCCATCTTTTTCCTGAGCTTCGCCGCCGCCGGCGCCGCTGAATTTAATCGCGCCATTGTCGATTGTCCACTGTTTCGGAACATTGTCTTTGTCGTAACCGCGCCAGCCGTTAAACGTTTTTCCGTCGAAAATGGTGATAAATCCGTCTTCGCCTTTCGGAAATTTCGAAAGATCTACCTGAGGTTTTTCGATAATGGTGTATTCGGGAACTCCATTTGCCGCAGGAACGACTGTCGTTTTTACTTCGCCTTTTTTACCGTCGACACTTGTTGTGTCGGAAGCTTTTTTAGCTCCGCCGCAGGAGAAGAATGCGCCTGCTAACAAAATCGACGTTACATAAACTAACTTTTTCATCAACTTACATAATTAAAAATTATTAAATCAGTTATGCCGGCATGTCAGGAAGGCTGTAACCATTCTGATAAGTATGCTTTATCAGTTCCTGTGCAAATTCCTTCGCATTAATTTCCTGTGATGGTTTGTTGAATGTCGGGTGACCGTCAACAACTTTGAAGTCGTCAGACAGAACCAAATTAAACTTATCGCTATCGGAAATGTTGGTAAACTGCATGTTAGTGCCGTCCCATTCCAATTCTTTATTCAAAGCCTGAAGTCTTACGGCAAGCACGCCCATAACAACCATTTCGTTGAAAGGACCTGCTTCGCTGAAATCGGAAGCTGTTTTTACTCGGCTTTCGGGACTTTCCTTGCAAGCGCGTACCCAATCCATTTCGTGACTTACGGTTACTTCGCGTTGAGTTTTGGGGACTTCGGGAGTTCTGCCCGAAAGCAACCATGGACGAACGCCGTAACATCCGCAAATCAGCGTATCTTTGGAGCCGTGGAAAATAGCGGCGCCGCCGGAGTCGTTCATAT
Source organism: Bacteroidales bacterium (assembly GCA_031259205.1). GTDB lineage: Bacteria > Bacteroidota > Bacteroidia > Bacteroidales > UBA4181 > JAIRLS01. The sequence continues at coordinate 1,477 of JAIRLS010000216.1, forward strand.
CTCTTCCTGAGGGCCAGCCTTTTGGCATGGTCGGTTTGATGCCGCCGTCGTACCAGTAAACTTCCACTTCGGGAAATTCTTTCAGTTTCTTTACACCTGTAACCGGACGTTTCGGGAATGTGTAGCGTACGGTCTGTGCCGTAGGAGCGCAATCGGTCAGCAACAGTGTAGAACTTCCCTGCACTTTTGTCGGATAGCCCAATTGTAATCCTTTAAATATCGGATGCATAATGTGGCAGGCCATGTCGCCGAGAGCGCCTGTGCCGTAATCCCACCAACCGCGCCAGTTCCATGGATGATAGATTTCGTTGAACGGACGTTTTTTAGCCGGTCCGAGGAATAAATCCCAGTTCAAGGTTTCGGGAACCCACGAACCTTGTGTTGGAGTATTCAAACCTTGTGGCCAGATAGGACGGTCGGTAAACGTATCAACACGTTTGATTTCGCCTATTTCGCCGTTCCAAATCCAGTCGCAAATCTGGCGTACGCCTTTATCCGAACTTCCCTGGTTACCCATTTGAGAGGCAACTTTGTATTTTTCGGCTAATTTTGTCAGCAAACGAGATTCGTAAACAGTGTGTGTCAAAGGTTTTTGCACATACACATGTTTTCCGAGAGTCATCGCTGTTGCAGCTATGATGGCGTGAGTATGGTCTGCCGTAGCAACAATCACGGCATCAATTGATTTACCCATTTCATCATACATCTTGCGCCAATCCCAATATTTCTTTGCATTGGGATATTTATCAAAGACACGTTTACTGTATTTCCAGTCCACGTCGCACAAAGCCACTATGTTTTCAGTGTTTTGAACGGCGCTTAGGTTAGAGTTACCCATACCGCCGATACCAACAGCGGCAATATTCAACTTATCGCTCGGAGCGATATATCCGAATTTTTTCCCCATCACTACGCTCGGAACTATTGTTACTCCTGCCGTGATTAGGGCGCCTTTTTGGAGAAATGACCTCCTGTCCATTTTTTTGTCCATATTGTACTATTTTTTACACTTTTAAGTTTATAATAAATTTTAACTATTAACTTGTTTTAATCGTTGCACAACCATAGCAACTTCGGCGCAAGTTAGGTAAAATAATAATACAACTGTTCATTTTGTATAAAAAATATTTTTTTATTTCTGTTAAATCATGTATTATCAACAATTTAAAACGTGATATTTTTTTATATTTTTTTATAGAAAACTAACTTTATTGGCTTAAAAATTGTGTTCAAATAACCTTTTTTTGCATTTTTTCGTGAAAATTATGAGTGTTATTTTAAGGATTTCGGAGACTTTATCCGTTGTCATTCCGGTAATGCCGTTTCAATGAATGAAGGCTGCTCCGATGATGTTCTAATTTGATGTTATTTTTCGAATTACGGTAAAGTTACATCTTTGTTTGAAGATACAGCGCTCTCTGTAAAATGTAAACCGACAAATATTTTGATTATAGATTATAGAGAGTTCCGCAGAAACTACACTCTCAGTTCGGGTGCATCTCAAATTGCGAATCCCCGTTTCGTGCCGAAACCAAAAGCGGAAAGATGCTTAAAACAGCCTGTTGAGCACGGTAGATGACACAGATTTTTGAAATCATGAAAAAGAATCGGCACATGGACAACGGGGTGTACTGCTGTTCAGTCCGTTTTTAAGCATCTTTCCCTACGAAAAAAATTATTGGGTAGCAGATGACACTTTAGTTCGACGAAGTCAATAACCCCGAGCAAGCGTAGCGCAGCTCGGGGACAACGCTAACCCTCAACGAGTCGCTCGGAAACCTTTCTGCGTCTCTCGGAAACCTTTCTGCGTCTCTCGGAAACCTTTCTGCGTCTCTCGGAAATGTTTCTGCGTCTCTCGGAAATGTTTCTGCGTCGCCCACATAAAAAGGTCGAGGGCAAGCCTCGGACTGTAAGGCATAGCCGTCAGGTTAAGGCTGAAAGCCTTATAATCGATAGTATATGGCAACGCCCTATGTGAATAGAAAGCAGACAGCAATGCGATTACGCCCTTTCAGGGCTATAAGAGAGGCGTTAGTTTCGTAGGGCGTTGCCCTACGCTATTGATTATAAGGCTTTCAGCCTTATAATGTATGCTCTCAAAAGTTATTTTTTTGAGGGCTGCCTGTGGTGTGGGGGAACTCAGCTACACGAAAAAATCATTCAGTTCCACGAAAAAATCATTCAGCTCCACGAAAAAATCACTCAGCTCCACGAAAAAATCACTCAGCTCCACGAAAAAATCATTCAGCTACACGAAAAAATGACGCCACCACCTTTTCGTCATTGTAAACCATTCTGTTCAATTCTAAAATCTCCGACTGTAGTACCTATGAGCGGCATAGGTAGGTACGTACCGAGCGACCCTTTGCTAATATTTTTATTTCGGATTTGCTCTCGGCGAGTAGTTTTCCTGCCCTACTACCCTACCCTACCCTGTCCTGTCCTGCCGACAGGCAGATATTTCAAATTGTCGCGAGGACAAAAGGGCGAGGACTACCATCCGAACGACACTTTCACTTTCAATCCTGCGCCAAAGGTTTTCACTTTATTGACATGTGGAGTGTTCAGCACGCTTGCGTATTTGAAATCCTGTGGAGAGAGTATCTGGTAATTGATAATATTTTTATCTTGTGAAGTCCGGATATTGTTCATTCCATAGTCCAAATAAGCGCTGGT
>JAIRLS010000218.1 GCA_031259205.1 Bacteroidales bacterium
GCGGAAGTGGGACATAATTCTGTGAGTTGTTCGTTTATGTTATTTTCGTTTCCTTCGGGGAGGATGACTTGCATTGCGAAGCCACGATCTTTGAATGTGAAACCATTGTCGCTGTTGTAGACGCACAAGCCGCATTTGATACACTTTGCAGGTTCGAAGCGGATGTTTTTGTTTACTTCCTGACGGCATAAAGCTTCGTGTGCGCCGTCTTTGGAGTAACGGGAGTTTCTAATCCCGTATTCCGTGGCATACCGGCGAAGATGGCAAGTCGCTTTTCCTTCGCAATCGCAGTAGAGACAATGAGTTTGCGTAGTGGGCGATTCCGTCAGCCGTTTTTTTTCGGCGTCCGTAAACCGCGAGTAGGTGGAATTAAACGTTTTCCTGTTTTCTTCCGGCAAAAAAGTCGGACAGCTTGCCGGGGTCAGGGATGCGTGCATTTCCCGTGCCATACGATGCCCTTCAAATACCATGCGTGCGGGTTGTTTCGTTTTTACCACAGGATGAATGATCGCATCGAACTCTTCTGTCGGCGGCGAGTCGGAAGTATATTCGATTTTAATACCCGTTTTTTTAATGACTTCCATCTCCAGATCGATAATGTCGGCGGGCACATTTTCCGATTGGATATAAGGCGTGAGCAACATCCCCGACGGTTCAAAAATAAACGTTTCATATCCTCTCCGGCACAAGTGATATGCTGCTGCCAGAGCTGCCGGACCGGAGCCGGTTACGGCAACTTTCTTTCCGTTGTGCGTAGCGGGTGGGACGATCGTGTTTAAATCGGTTTGCGATACTAATTTCTTTTTTATTTCACGAATGGGGACAGGTCTGTTCAAATCTCCCTTACGGCAGATTTTTTCGCAGGGGGCGTTGCAGATGTAGCACAGCGTAGCCGGTATGACTAGCGTGTCGCGGAGCAGGGTCAGCGCTTCGTCCGTTTTTCCGGCGTCGTACAGGCGGTTCATGGCTGCCACGTCCATATTTCCGGGACAGGCGATTTTACAGGGCGCTTCACAGTCGGCGCGATGTTCGCTCAATAAAAGTTCGAGCGAAAGCGTACGGCTTGCCATAACTTCGGGACTGTCGGTTTCAATCCGCATGCCCTCGGTCGGCATAGTCGTGCAGGAAGGAAGCATTTGCCCCGTGACACTGTTTTTTACCGCGCACACCATGCATGACGATTTGTGTTTCGCATTCCCGGCGTAACAGAGCGAAGGGATAGGAAATCCCGCTCTGCGAATCGTTTCTATGATAGTTTCGCCCTGTATGGCATCCACTTCTTTTTCATTGATAACTATTTTCATCCGGATATAAATTATTTTTTTTGATATAAGCGTTTCATTTGAGCATCATTCTTCATTGAATAAGGATACTTTGCGTATCGCTTCGAAACGACATTCTTCCAGGCATAAACCGCACTGCACACAACGTCCCGTATCAATGACGTGTACCTCGTAGGGAGTATAGGGTATCGCATCTGCGGGACAGGCTTTTGCACATTTAGTACATCCGATGCATCTTTCATTCACTTCGTACTTTACCAAATTCTTGCACGTTCCCGTACGGCAGATACCGTTGACATGTTCCTCGTATTCGTGTCGGAAATATTTCAGGGTCGTCAGCACAGGATTGGGCGCCGTTTTTCCCAGTCCACACAAAGCGGATTTTTTAATATGCAGTGCTAGCTCTTCCAGGAGATCGATATCGTTCATAGAAGCCTTTCCGCTGCATATTTTATTCATCAGATCGAGCATCCGGCGCACACCGATACGGCAGGAGGCGCATTTGCCGCACGACTGGTCGCAGGTGAAATGCAGGAAGTAACGCGCTACGTCCACCATGCAGTTTGATTCGCTCAATACGACTAATCCGCCCGAACCCATCATGGCGCCTAACTTATTAAACGCATCAAAATCGACCTGCATGTCACACAGTTCGGCAGGAATGCAACCGCCCGAAGGCCCTCCGATTTGCACGGCTTTCAGTTTTTGTCCGCCTTCCACACCGCCGCCGATGTCCTCGATTATTTGGTTGAGCGTGATCCCCATCGGCACTTCAATAAGCCCGCCGCGGTTTATTTTTCCCGCCAGCGCAAATACTTTGGTGCCTTTGCTGTTTTTCGTTCCCACTTGGGCATAATGTGCAGCGCCATATTTCACGATGTATGGCGTCTGACTGAGTGTTTCTACATTGTTCACCAGCGTCGGCAAACCGTTCAGTCCGCTGACTGCCGGGTATGGCGGGCGCTGTCGTGGGAATCCCCTGTCGCCTTCTATGGAGGCAATCAAGGCAGTTTCTTCTCCACAGACGAAAGCGCCGGCGCCCTCGAAAACAGATACCTCGAAAGAGAACTCGCTGCCGGCAATCTGTGTACCGATAAAACCTTTTTCCCGTGTCAGGTCGATAGCCGTCCGGATACGGGCGACAGCCAACGGATATTCGGCGCGTATGTAGAAAATCCCTTTGTCGGCCCCGACAGCATAGGCGGCAATGAGCATGCCTTCGATGATGCGAAAAGGATACGATTCGAGCATCATGCGATCCATGAACGCACCGGGGTCGCCTTCGTCGCCATTGCATATCACATACTTGCGGCCTCCCGGAGAATCCTTGCAGCCAGAAGAAACGGAGGATACGATTTTCCATTTTTCCCCTGTCGGGAAGCCGCCCCCTCCACGCCCTCGCAGTCCGCTCTCCAGTACGGTATTTATCACTTGTGCCGGCGTTTGATTGAACAGGGCGTCACGGAGCGCGTCGAATCCGCCGGAAGAAATATATTCGTCGATATTCAAAGGCGTCAATACCCCGTATCCTGCCGTGGAGATATGTTTCTGGTCTGACAGAAAGCGGTTGATCATCGCGGTACGTTCGTTTTCGGATTTCCATACTACATTATCCCACGTAATATCGGTATGAAACGTATCAATATGTTCCAATATGTTGTTTTTCAGGCGGCGCAAGTATCCGGACGGCTTGAAATGATGATGCAGTATTTCTTTTATCTCTCCCGCCTTGACATTCGGATAGCGGGTAATATTGCCGTCTGCGTCGACAATGTCTATCAACGGTACTTTGTTACAAACGCCTACACAGCCTACCGGTTTGATGTTTACTTCTATTCCCAGCCGGAACGAGGCCGCTTTCAGTTCGCGGTAAATATCGGTCGAACCGCTCGCCATGCAGCACGAACCCATGCCAAGACGCACCTCGCCCGCTACCCTGTACATGCCCTGCCGCAAGTCGTCTTTCTGTTTTTCTTCCTGCATTTCAAGAAAATTATCCATCACTTCATCTACTCGTCCGGGCATGACATGCCCGTATATTTTTTCCTCAATCTGGACGACGGGCGCTAACGTACAACATCCGAGACAGGCGATTTTTTCTATTGAAAACAACCGGTCTTTCGTCGTCGTCTGCCCTTCTTCTATCTTCAGTTGACGGATAAAAGCGTCGTACACATTGTTTGCGCCTTTCACGTGGCAGGCGGTGCCGGTGCATACCTTAATCAGATACTTGCCCAGAGGGATATGGCGGAACTGCGAATAGAACGTGGAAACGCTGATGAGTTGCGCACGGTCTATCTGCGTACGCTCACAGACCCGTTCCATCGCCTCGCGGGACAGGTATCCGAACTCATCCTGTAACGCTTGCAGCAGTGGAAGGACGACCTCCCGTCCCGTTCCTGTCCGTTCAATGATTTCATCTGTTTTCCGGCGGATTTCTTCGATGTCGTTTGTCGTATTATCTGTACAGTTACAAGTCATGTCGTTATCCTTTTGATGTTACACAATAAAGGCCGTTTTCGGTGCGTACAACAATGCATCCATCCGTAAATGCCGGTGTGGCGAAAGTTTTCTGTCCCGTTTCAAATGAGTTTAGTAATGTAAAATCTTCGTTGACGGAATAAATATACATACTCCCCTCGTTACTGAAAACATAAAGTTTCCCTTCTGTGATGACGGGCGACGAGTAAAATTCGGTATTTAGTTCGCGGGAATGTTTCAGCTCGCCCGTTTTGGCGTCATAACAGGCCAACACGCCGTAACTGGTTGCCAGATACACATATTCTTTCGTAGCTACGGGCGAAGATACTTCGGGTAAATAATCGTTCGCCGTCCAGAGCGTTTTTCCTGTGGCGGCGTCGACGGCAATCAGCGCGGCGTATTCGCTGGCTCCGAAGACAATGCCTGCCGCGCTGCACGGACTGGAAGCCACTTCGCCGTTCAGACCTTCCACCCGCCAGTATTGTTCGCCGTCGTTCGGGTTGTAGGAGGTGATGGCGGGATTACCCATTAGCACCAATTGCGGTTGGTTGTTTACGTAGGTAATGATCGGAGAACTCCATGTGATTTTTTCCTGCCGCGCTTTGTTCCAGCGTTCGGCGCCGGTTGCCATGTCGAACGCGATGAGGCGCGGAGCATTGCTGTTGTCGTATTGCACAATCAGCAGGTTCCCGTAGGCAATGAGCGACGAGGCATAGCCGTAATGATTGTCAGGCACGCCCAGATTCTTTGCCCAGAGCCTGTTGCCATTCATGTCGGCGCAAATAAGGTCGCCCGAAGCGAAAATGGCGCATACCTGTTTACCGTTGGTGGCTACCGTCGAAGCAGCGAGACCTGTGTCGGTCGTTGTCTTGGGCATTTGCACGGGCGATCCCGGGATGTTGTCTGCCATCAGCGTCCATAGCTGTTTGCCCGTATGAAGGTCGTAGCAGTACAGTTCGCGGGATTGTTCGTCGGCGCCGGAGAGGAAGATCCTGTTACCGTTGATGACCGGCGAATTATAGCCATGTTTAGGAATATCGCTTTTCCATGCAATGTTTTCGCCACTCTCAAGATCCCACTGCGTAGGGATTCCTCTTGCGGAGGAGATGGCATTGGA
>JAIRLS010000280.1 GCA_031259205.1 Bacteroidales bacterium
AAATAGACTGTGTGCAATTTCTTTTGAATTTTTCCACAGGGATATTGAAATCTTTCGTAATTTAACCGCCGGATTTCTTCTTCGCAGAGATTCATTTCTGTAAGCATCTTTTTATTGGATTTGACAACCACAAAGATGCTTACTTTTTTTTGTTTTCAACTCACTATTTTAAACCGCGCGAGGTATAATCAGCATAATACAAGTTGCCCCAAAGAAGAGAATATACATCGTCTCTGGCTTCTACTCAGGTGGGAAACTTTAGTATAATGACCTACCGTAATCAAAAAGATGTAGGTAGTTAGGAAATCAGAGAGGTTAATTGCTTATGTTTGTTGTATTAATGATTGTAACCAATACCTGATTTTGTTCATCCTCATTCAATCGATTGCGTAGTTTTGACAAACTTATTCCCATCGCATCATACAAAGGAGTGCATGCACTCGGGTTAAACTCTCTCATTTTAAGATTCGTTACTTTACTGATAGGTTTGTCTTCCATAATAGTTCTTATTCCGTCGGAGTTAAAAAACACCATAGTAACAAAATACTCCTGAAACTCTTTATGTGTTTCTTGTGCCGATTGGATGGATTGTAGGGTTTCATTTAGTCCATTAACAGCGGGTTTGTGAATTGACTGCATGGAGCCACTTCATCTAAAATGATTAAATTGTACACTTTTACTTTCATGATAGTTACTTTTAATTGTTTTACAGTGCAAATATCTCTATTTTAATGAAGCCAGTTTGATTTCTGCAACCTTGCAGATTAAATCTTATCAACAAGATTGCAGAAATCGCCATATAAGGAGAAAGATTCGTATTTTTGTAGTTAATAAGCAAATCGTTGAAATTATGATATATAGCAAATTCTTTAAGGGAAAGCGGTCTGAATGGAAAAACAGTAAACAGTTTCTTAAATCAACAACAGATTTGAGATTATTGCCCGAGCAAGTCATTTATGTGGAAGGTAGCTACAATGGCAAGATAAATAAGATTATTAGTAAAAAATACGATGAGATATCTGTTAAATTAAAATCCTCTAAATTATCTGCTGAATTTATTTATTTTCCGTTTGTAGCCAGACAGTTACAAGATAGTACTTCGCTCACTTATATTCTTAAATATTATTATCCCAGTCTTAGCAAGGTGATGAGTATTCAAGATGTTTCCGCCGTTTTTCAAACGGATATCATTTCGCATCCGCTATTTTCCTGTCTTGAATATAATGAGAAAATCAATCCGGTTTTTTTCGTTATGAGGGAAAAGATAAAGAAAATTTGTTTCCCACATGTTTAGTATTTTTGGAAGCGGTTTAGAAATAGCTCGTTCCGTTCATCTCCATTATGGTTGCCGAATCCGTAAGTTATGATTTTCATGCGGAATCGCCTTTATCCCGATCCGGCAGTCCAGAAACCAGGCGCTGCATCCAGTGGGCCCATTCCTGATAGTTTTTTGTGTGATCGAACGTTTGCCAGGGAACAGGTTTGCCGATATGCAAAGTGAAGGTACGGCCCCGTTGCCTGAAAAATTCGCGGGCAAAGAGCATGACTTCGAAATTGATTTTTGAGTGAATACGTTTCCGGAAATTCTCAATACGGTAAAACAGTTCCGAATTGCTTGCTTCAAAATACAGCGGCACTACATCGCGTTCGTGTTCAACGGCCACTTTAATGAAATGCTTGTGCCATTCATGCTCTGTTATTTTCCCTTTTGATTTATACGCTGTAACTCCAGCCGGAAAAACAACAAGATGATAGTCCGTTTCGTAAAAGTCCCTGATTTGACGGAGGCTTTCCCTGTCTTGCTGCCGGCGCCTGTGTACGGGTAAAAACAATTCCTTCAAAGGAATAAAAACAGTCAGAAATTCATTGGCATAGAACTTGATTTTGCAGTCATACCTGCGTCCGAGAACATGCGCGATGCAAATGGCTTCTGCCCCGCCCTGAGGATGGTTGCATGCAAAGACAAGCCTGCGTCCGTCGGACGGAAGATGCTCTTCGCCTGCAACCCTGCATGTGAAGCGAAGTTGTTCCATGCACGAATCAATAAAATCGAGGTTTTTCCTGCCGGGTGCATTGGCAAAAAGCGAATTGATGTCATCCTGATGCACGATTTTTTTGAGGAGATTCAGTACGAATCCGGGCAGTTTCCTGTCTGGGAATCTTTCGGCCATTAGCTGTCCGATATCTATCCGGTATGTTTCCTGGTTCTGCATTACGTTGGGGGATTACGTACGGTTTATGCCGAGACTTTTAAAAACGCCGTAATATGCTTCTACCATTTGTTCCCGGCTGTAATTTGCTCCGGTAAACCGGCTGAACCGGTCTTTGCAAGATTTGTAAAAACCGGTATTATGCGCAAAATCATTCAGCGTTTCCACCCATACCCCGGCATTCCCCGGAGGCAGGAGAAAACCGTTCCTGCCGTTTATTATGGCGCCTGGGATGCCGTCAATGTCCGAGGCAAAGACCGGTGCACCGTGAGCGGATGCTTCAAGGCATACCAGACCGAAACCTTCCATGTCTCCTTCCACTGCAATGTTCGGCATCACGAAAGCATCGGCTTTATTGTATAACATTTCGACTTCTGAATATGGTAAACATCCCAAATGGCTGATGCAGGGAGTTTGGCTGATGATTTTCCGCAACCGTCTTTCGTCCGAGAAGTATCCGAAAAAAAGCATCACTTTCTCTCTCGGCTTTTCGGGCAACAGGAAGACCATCCTTTCCAGTAAGGCAGGCTTATGATGGAAAGGGCCTGTGACAATCAGATAAAACTGTTCCTGCAACTGCGGAAATACATGCTCCGCGAACCACGAAAAGCCTTTCCTTTTCACTGGCCGGCCGGTCATCATCAGGATTTGCCGGCCTGACGCATCAATCCGTTTTGCCGATAACCAGTCTCGAAAAACGCTTTCCGGCGTATCCCGGAGAGGCGAGACGTCTATGCCGTTGGGTATCACCACAAGTTTCCTCGAATCTATGCCCAAGGCAATGGCTTTTCGGGCGGTGGCGCTGCTTACAGCAATCATTTGGTTATAAAAATTGAGGCGCCTGAAAATATATTTATGATATATCCGGCTCGGAAAAACAACATCCAGTCCGTGCAGAGTAACCACATACGATATATGCCCGTACAGTTTCGTAAATGAACAGAAAGCGGCAATCAGTGCATCGTTGAAGTAAATAATGTCGATTTGCGGATGTGTCCTGCATATCTGTCCGATCTTCCGGCGGAGAGACAGGAAAAACGACAACCTGCTTCTTTTGCTGTCGTATATCAGGCGATGTGTTTTACATTTTCTTTCCATGCCTGTCACCAGTTCGTAACAGTGCTTTTCCATTCCTCCCGTCGAAGGCGGGAATTTATGACTAACAAACAGTATCTCCATGATTTTTCATTGAGTTTTTCACGCTTTTCAAGCGTACGTAAAAAAATAGCGCCATTCCGCCCCAAAACAACTGTCGCGCTCGCCGGAGAATGGAAACCGACAGCCAGAGGTAAGACGAATCCATGCCCAGCAGATGCAGGGCACACCGGTTTATCAGCTCTTCGGCGCCCAGTTGTCCGGGAATGAAAGCGGCCGTCGATTTCAGTACTATGATCAGGGTATCCAGGAAGAGGCTATCCCATACATCAATCGGATAATGTAGAAAGTACAGGATAAAAAACAGTTCCAGAGAACCTAAAATCCAGTGTGCGGAGAATAGGAGGAATGCGGCGGTCGTCTTCCCTGGATGTATGCGGATGTGCGCCGCCAGCAGGAAACGCATTTCCCCGATTCGGGAGATGATTTTGTGCAGTTTATTCTTTTTCAGGCCGCTTACCGTTTCTTTACCCTTCCTCAACAGCAGGAAGGCCAAGCCCGAAACGACAAGCAGCAACACAAGGAAACAGAGCCGGACGGCAAATATCATTTCCTGCGACAATTTGTCTGAAAGGAAAAACATGAACCGTACAAGTACGATGACAAGCAACAGGAGCTGGCTTAGTATCATTAAGATGCGCGCCAGCAAAGCAGATTTCAGGGCGTCCTGTTTTTCCACGCCTTCCCCGGTCAGCATCTGGGTGTTGAACAGTTCCCCGGCAATGGCGCCGGTAGGGTTGAACATGAGGATGGCATTTCCCGTTTGACGAATCATGAACAGTCGCGCCAAAGGCGGTTTCCGGCGGGAAACGATGCAGCATTTCCAGCCACATGCCCCGACAAGACCGGCCAGGAAAGTGGCTACAAGGATGAACGCCGAGTAAAAGCCCAACTGCCTTATCAAATGGAGAGAAGCTCCAACATTCGTCGCTCTCAGGAAAATAAAAAAACAGACAAGGATGCTGACGGCAAGCAATATTCGCAGCGTTTTTTTCATCCGTCAAACCACAAGCAGGTTATAATAGGACAGGGATTTCAAGTCATCAAAATATTCGGAAACCAGATGCTCCCATATATATTTTTTGCTGCTTTCCAGTTCCTTTTCGGAAAATTGTCCGGCCAGTTCGGGATGTTCAATGATTTCGGTTATCCGGCTCAGGAATCCGGACACATCGTACGGACTGCATTTGAAACCATTTACTCCATCTTCGATGAAATCACGGCTACCGCCGCTGTCGGCTATCACGCAGGGCAATCCCGAAGCCATGGCTTCCAGTACCACGTTGCCGAAAGTTTCCGTTACGGAAGGAAAAAAGAAAACACTCGACGATGCATAGATTTCCGCCAGTCGCTCATGCCCTACATGCCCGAGGAATACGGCTCCGGGCATTCGCTTTTCAACGGCTTCACGCGCCACGCCTTCGCCTGCAATCACAAAATTGTATTTCAGGCGCCGCTGTAGCGTCAGGTCATAAAGTCCGATCAGGGTTTGCAGATTCTTCTCCCATACAAGCCGGCTTGCAAACAGGATACAGGGATTGTCATTGCCTGTGAGTGATTTCATCAGCGCCGGGTTGCGTTTGGCCGGAGAAAAAAGCGCCCGGTCGATACCCCGCTTCCACAATTTCATCACATCAGGCCGGACGCCCTCGGACGCCAGTTCTCGCATGATGCTGCCCGAAGGCACATAAACCGTATCGCACTGGTTATAAAACGACTTGAGTATGCCCCTGACCCGCTGCCTGGCGAAATCTATCAGAAACGGGAAATTCCCTACATAGTAATCTACGTAACTGATAAAATGCGTATGATAAATCGAGATGACCGGCGCCCCCAGGCGTTTGGCCGCCTTCAGTGCGTAATTGCCGAGCAGGGAAGGCGTGGAAATATGAATTACATCGGGCGAGAATGCCTGCAGTTCCCTGTCCAGTTCCGTTTTCTGCAACAGCGGGGCTGCAAAGCGGTAACTTTTATTGCCGGGAACGCCCAGCGTGTTGATATGAATACATCTAAACCCGTTGATATGCTCCGGTCCTAAACCGCAAACAAACAGGAAATCGAACTGGTCGGCGGGAATCCTCCCGATCAGTTGAAACATGGTTCTCGACGCCCCGTCGAAGTCGCATATTAAAACATCCGCAAAAAATACAACTCTAACCTTCTCCATAAATATTGATCTTTACTGAATTGGACAATCATGTCTGTCCACTTCCTTTTTTGACACTGCAAAACTATATTAATAATGTGACGAAAAAGTTGCGTAAACGGCAAGTCTCTGTTACAAAGAAAGAATCCCGATATGTAATTTTGTTGTTGCAATACAGTAAGAAATACAATAGTGTTCTCCAAAGTATGCCAACTTAGACAAAAACCGAAATTTAAACAGTCTCTCGGCACAGCCTGATTAGGTATGCCCCCTCTGAGGCGGGCGCTTTGTCATTTTGCTATTTTAGCAAATTGTCATTTTACCCCTCCCTGTTTGTCCTGTTTGCGCCCGGGTCCGGGCTTACCCCGGGGAACAGGCTGCATTTTGCAGTTGCGTTTTGACGGAATGACACAAAATAAGGGATTGCATTAACTGTCTGCTCATACAGTAAGCAATTATAGCTGTAAAAGGAAGGATAACCC
>JAIRLS010000292.1 GCA_031259205.1 Bacteroidales bacterium
AAAAAAATAATTCTGCTCAACGTACAAATAAAATCAAGCGATATTCCTCTTTTGCGCCTGCAACGTTATGAGCATCCCCATCCAAGAGTACAGAAAAAGATGGAGGCGCTTTATTTGAAAGGAATCGAACTTCCTAACAGGCAGATATGCAAGATATTAAACATAACCAATAACACCTTGCTTAAATACTTCCGTCAATACATGGAAGGAGGCATTGACGGGTTGAAAGAAGTTAAGTTTTATCGGCCACAGCGTAATTTGAAAGAATTTTCAGGCACTGTGGTGCGCTATCCGTATTTTGTTCCCGCAATGTCGGGCAGAAAACGTGATAATGAGCTTGGAGCAATCAATGCCATTCCCCACGATTTACATGCCGTTTGCAATGAAACACATATTAATGCTTTGAGTACTTGTGAATTATTAGAGCAGATAAGCAACATATATACAGGCAAAAATATAAGCATCATTATGGATAATGCACCATCGACGGCGGAAAGACGAAAGACCCCGTCTTTGCCGACGCCGTACACCGGAAGGAAACGAGTAAGGAATGAAAAATCAAGACAGATTATAGAAGTCCCAATTCCAGTTTGGCTTCTTCGCCGATCATATCCTGAGACCAGGGCGGATCGAAAACCAGCTCCACTTTCACGTCCGCCACTTCCGGAACACTTGCCGCCGCTTCCTTCACCTGAAGGACGATGTCGTCGGCTATCGGACAATTGGGCGCGGTAAGTGTCATTTTGATGAGTACCGAACGGTCGTCGCTCACGAGAATGTCGTAAATCAACCCCAAATCGTACACATTGACGGGGATTTCCGGATCATATACTTCTCTTAATATGGCGATGATTTTAGTTTCTATCTGTAATAATTCTTTCATTTCCTGATTCATAATTTCTCCTTTTTAACACTGTCGAAAGCCAGCGCATACAGTTTCATCTGCTTTATCATCGACAAAAGTCCATTGGAGCGAGTGGGCGAGAGATGCTGTTTCAGTCCGATCCGGTCAATGAAATATAAATCGGCTTCTACGATATCCCTGGCTTTTTGGTGGGACAATATTCTGATCAATAGCGAAATGATACCTTTCGTGATAATGGCGTCCGTTTCTGCCCGGAATACCACTGTTTCGCCGTCCGTTTCTGCTGTCAGCCACACACGCGACTGGCACCCGTTGATCAAGTATTCGTTGGTTTTGAATCTCGCCTCCAGCGGTTCAACGTCTTGACTGAGTTCGATCAGGTATTCATATTTGTCCAACCAGTCGTCGAATACTTCAAATTCCTTAATGATAGTATCTTGTATGTCATTAATTGACTCCATCCGTTCTAAAAATAAAAATTCAAAGATAAATATTCTTTGCTTTTTATAAAAAAAACGTACATTTGTAAATTATTATTTAAGGCATAAACATGATGTGGTTCAATAATATACGGTTGAAAATCGGACGAAGGAAGCTTCATACGAAAACGACTGTCCTGAAACGGCAGAGAATGTTATTTGATTTTTCGTCTGCAAAGACCATTGGCATCATTTGTGCTTCCATTGATGAGAGAACCATTCTTATCCTGAAGGAGTTCCTGCATTTTCTTTCCCAAAAGAGCATTAAATATCAAGTTTTGGGATATTTTAATACCAAAAATATCCCCGAAAGTTATTTATTTTGGAAAGAGATGTATTTTTTTACCCAGAAGGATTTGAATTTTTTCTTTATCCCCCGCTCGCCGGCAGTGGACACATTCATCCGCTATCCGTTTGACATGCTGATCAATTGCAGCATGGAAACGCATTTTCCGGTCAGCTATATTATGGGCGTTTCGGCGGCAAAGTGCAAAGTGGGAATCGGGAACGAAAAAGAGAATGATTTATCGCTGGACATCAAGAAAAAAGAAATCGGATATTATTTGGAAAATGTCAAATTATATCTGACAAATCTGAGAATTAGGAAAGATGAACAATAATAAAAGCCAACTGTTTGAAGGCATGGGCGTAGCCTTAGTAACGCCTTTCAGGAAAAGCGGAGGAATTGATTTCGATTCGCTTGAAAATATTGCCTGTCACTGTCTTGCCGGCGGCGCGGATTATCTGGTCGTGGCGGGAACGACAGGCGAAGCGGCAACCCTCAGCCGTGAGGAACAGGAAAACGCCGTTCGTTGCGTGGCAGCGCAAGCGGCGGGAAAAGCACGGGTCGTTGCCGGTATTGGGGGAAACGACACGGCCGGCGTCCTGCGGACAATCGAACATACCGATTTTACCGGAATCTCAGGGATACTGTCCGTGGCTCCCTATTACAACAAACCGGCACAGGCAGGCATCATTGCCCATTTCAAGGCCATTGCCGCCCAAAGTCCCGTACCTTTGATCCTGTACAACATTCCCGGACGCACAGGCATTAACATGACAGCGGAAACTACACTGGAACTTGCACAGGAAAAAAATATCGCAGGAATAAAAGAAGCATCGGGTAACCTGACACAAATAATGACCATCATTGCCGGACGGCCGGACGGTTTCGCCGTCATCTCCGGCGATGACACCATTACGCTTCCACTGATAGCCGCAGGCGGCGACGGGGTCATTTCCGTAGCAGCCAACGCTTTCCCCCGGCAAATGGCAACACTGGTGAACGAAGCTCTGGCAGGACACATGCAACAGGCGCGAACAGCTCACTACCGGCTGCTGCCGCTATTCGAAGCGCAAATGACCGACGGTAACCCGGCGGGTATTAAAGCCGTCCTGCATTTGCTCGGCAAGGCAGAAAACGTGCTGCGTCTGCCGCTGGTACCCGTTTCATCCCAAACACTCGAACGGATAAAAAAAATCCTCCAACCGCTTATACAGTAACTCCTAACCTCCAAACCATGAAAACGCCACACCTCTTACATAACCCCCTTTTGATCATGACAGTTTTGAATACTCTTTCGTGTAATCAGCCTTCCAAAAAACAGGCTATGGAAAAATTTGAACCGGGTACTTTCGGGTACGACCTGCAATTCCTGACGCGGCACGACAGCGACCTGATCGTCTTAAAGAACGAAGACGGGAATGCACAGGTGGCGCTTTCGGCAAAATATCAGGGGAAAGTGTTTACCTCAACGGCGCAGGGCTTGCAGGGAAAAAGCCTGGGATGGATTAACTACCGCGCTTTCGACAATATCGTTGCCGGAGCGCATATCAATGCCACCGGAGGCGAAGATCGCATGTGGATAGGCCCCGAAGGCGGACAGTTTTCGCTCTTTTTCAAACCCGGCGCAGACATGGTTTACGACAACTGGTTCACCCCTCCCGCTTACGACATTGAACCGTGGGAACTGACCTCCGCCGATAAAAACACCGTCCGTTTCCGCAAAAAAATGTCCCTCTCCAATTTCTCCGGGACACATTTCGATTTGACGCTCGAACGCCGCGTAACACTGCTGGGACAGGAGCAAACCGCCGCATTGCTGGAACTTCCGCCCGTCGACGTAAACTCGGTGGCTTTTGAAACCGTCAATACCATCGTCAACACCGGATCAAAACCATGGGAAAAAGCAACCGGAACAGTGTGCATCTGGATGCTGGACATGCTGACCTGCGGCGACGGCGTAACCATCATAACCCCCTATCGCGCCGGTGATGAAAAAGACCTGGGAAAAATTGCCACCACCGATTATTTCGGCACGATACCGCCCGAATGGCTACGCATCACCGATAAAGCGTTATTCCTGAAAGCCGACGGCAAAAAACGCGCCAAAACAGGTCTTTCCCCAGCGAGAGCGCTGCCGGTATCCGGATGTTACGATGAAACAAACAAAATATTGACCATCATAAAATACAGCGTTCATCCGGAAGCCGAATACATCAACCAACTGTGGGAAATACAGGAACAGCCCTTCGCGGGAGATGCGGTTAACGCATACAATGACGGCCCGCTGGACGACGGCAGTCAGATGGGGCCTTTCCTTGAAATCGAAAGTTCCTCGCCGGCAGCCCTGCTCGCTCCGGCCGCCTCAATGACACACGACCATACGGTATTCCACTTCACCGGCAGCGAATCCGAACTGAGCAAAATATCCGAAAAAGTCCTGCATCTGACCATCGAAGAAATCAAGGCGGTTTTCTAAGAAACCGCTATCCGCCCGAACAACTGCGAGCTGCGGGAATGTTTTCCGTCCTCCTGACTTCGTGGTTTTTTTCAACCACAAAGGACATAAAGTTTCACGAAGTTTCTTTACTTTGTGTTACTTCTGCGACTTCGTGGTTAAAAAAAGTCCTGACGGGACGTTGGTCGTGTCCGGCCATTTGGAAATCATTCAAAATAAGCGATGGTATCATTATTTTTGTACCGACATCTTTCGGATGAGCAAAAAAATAAAAACGGGAAAAACTCGGAAAACAAGACCTCAAATGGAACAGCCCGCGAACCCATAGCGCCTCAAAAAAGACTTAGCCCTTGATTTTCGGCTTGCGACAATCAAATTTTTCATTTACCTTTGTATTTCAATTTATCGTCATGGAAGAGCTTCAAAAAAACAAACAACGTTTTGGTATTATTGGCAATGCGCCTTCTTTGAACAGGGCTATCGAAGTGGCCATGCAGGTGGCGCCTACCGATTTGTCGGTATTGATCACCGGGGAAAGCGGAGTGGGGAAAGAAGTTTTTCCTCAAATTATCCACCAGAACAGTAACCGGAAACATGGCCCTTATATTGCCGTCAATTGCGGCGCCATTCCGGAAGGCACTATCGACTCGGAGTTGTTTGGTCACGAAAAAGGCTCGTTCACAGGCGCTTCCGATAGCCGGAAAGGTTATTTTGAAGTGGCCCACAACGGCACTATTTTTCTCGACGAGGTGGCCGACCTTCCGATGCCTACACAGGTACGGCTGTTGCGCGTATTGGAAACAGGCGAATTTATTAAAGTAGGCGCTTCCAAAGTGATGAAAAGCAATGTCCGTGTAATTGCTGCCACCAATGTGAATATCCCTGAATTTATCGCACGCGGCCGATTTCGGGAAGACCTTTATTACAGGCTCAACACGGTACCCATTTTCATACAGCCGCTGCGAGATCGAAAAGAAGATGTTTTCCTGTTGTTCAGGAAATTTGCGGCAGATTTTGCCGAAACTTACCGTATGCCTGCTATTCAGTTAACCGAAGAAGCTCAACAGAAACTGGTCAATTACCACTGGCCGGGCAATATCCGCCAGTTAAAGAACATCGCCGAACAGATCTCCGTCATTGAGCGACAGCGTACCATCAGCGCGGACATTTTGCAGCAATACCTGCCCGTACAGGTACACCTGCCGGTGCTGTACGGCAAAGACGACGGCAAAACCTTTGCCTCCGAAATGGACATTTACAATACCCTGCTGGAAATGCGCAAGGATATCACCGCCCTGAAACGGCTGGTGGCCGAAATTATGCACCAGAACACATCGCAGGAAACGCCCGTATTTGCCCCTAAAAACTACGTGGAAAGAATTCCCGAACGGATGAATGTCCCGGAAATTATTGATACGCAGGAGATACAGGATGAATCCCTGTCTATTGCGGAGCGGGAAGCCGACCTTATCGGGAAAGCGCTGGAAAAATACGGCGGACGTCGCAGAAATGCCGCCAAAGAACTCGGCATTTCCGAGCGAACGCTCTATCGGAAAATCAAAGAATATAACCTGGAAAACAACTGATAAGCATGAAAACAAAGTCGTTGCCGGTTTTTTTGGCGGCACTGCTATTACCGTTCTCTTGCGGGAAAATAGTCTTCAACATGTCGGGGGCCTCGGTAGCGCCTGCCAAAACCTGTCAGGTGAATTATATCGAGAACCGTGCCGAAATTGTCAATCCACGCCTGAGTTATCTGGTGACGGAAGGGCTGAAAGACAAAATACAGGCCAACAGTAGCCTCAAGCTGGTCAATAACAACGCCGATGTGATGTTTGAGGGCGAAATCACAGGCTACAATGTACAGCCTCAGGCCGTCGCCGCTACCGGAGTAGCGGCCAAAGACAGGCTCACCGTAACCGTCAAAATCAAGTTCTCCAACGAGGTGAAACCGGAAAACAGCTACGAAAAATCATTCTCCCGTTTCGCCGAATATTCCAGCGGAACCGCCTTTACCACCGTCGAAGGGCAGTTAGTAGATGAAATTTTGGAACAACTGATGGACGACATTTTCAACGAAGCCTTTTCCACATGGTAGAGGAAACACATAATCGCATGTGAATCAGCGAGGTTTTTGACATGTCATTAAAATGTCGCCTTTTTTATCTCATAAAAATAATTAAATTAATCATCCGACTGTTGATTATTTTTATTTTTTTATAACTTTGCACGAAAATTAATATCGAATAGTGATTAAACAAATGAATGTTTTATTAAAAGTTTAGGTAGAATGAAAAGTCTTAGATTATGGATGGCTGTATCGTTAACAGCCGTGTTTTCTGTCAGTTATGCGCAAACTTTGGAAGAGTCGATTGAAGCGCGCAACAAAGGAGCAGAGTTAATGGCGAGCGGAGATATAGAAGGCGCTATCACCGCATTGGAGAAATGCGTTGAAATCAGTCAAAAAGTAGGTCCGGAAGCCGATGAAAACAAAACGGTAGCAGAGTCCGCACTGCCGGGTCTGTATTTGCAAAAAGCCGATAAGATATTAAGTACCAAAGATTACGAAGCGGCATTGAAAGCGTTTACAGAAGTATTGGCGGTTGCTGAAAAGTACAAAAATGATGCGGTAAAAGAAAAGATCGAAAAACCGATGACCGAAATCTACTATGCCATTGGCGCCACCGCTTTTCAGAAAAATGACGTCGCCGTTGCGCTTGAAAATTTGGATATTGCTATTTCACGCGATCCCGACCATGCCAAATCCTATTATATTAAAGGAATAATCTATCAGAAACAGGCTGATGAAAATAAAATGGCGGAAAATTACAAACTGGCCATTGAAAAGGCAGACGCCAACAATGACCGGAACACCTCCAGAAATGCCAAGAGCGCGTTGAGCAAGTATTACTACAACAAAGGAATTCTTGCATTACAGAAAAAAAGCTATGACGCAGCCGTCACAGCTTTCGATCAGACGATAGAAGTTGATGACGCCTTTGCCGACGCCTATTTCCGGCTGGCAACCTGCTATAACGCCAAAAAAGATTATGACAAAGCCATTGCCAATGCCGAAAAAGCCCTCGCCATCAAGACGACCGAAAAAGACGGTATTTATTTCGAATTAGGAAATGCTTACATGGCTAAAAAAGACAATGCCAAGGCCTGCGAAGCCTTTAAACAGGTCAAGGCCGACCCCTATGCCGCCAATGCAAAGCATCAGCGGGAAATAGTGCTGAAATGCAAGTAAAAACATACGCGGGACAACCGCCGAAAGAGGTTATCGCAAGATAGCCTCTTTTTTTTCATACCTCCGGTTTTAGCGTTAAAAAAAAATGAACAAGTTCTCCATTTTAATATTAAATTTGCGACCATGAATATCAACTCATTTTTTTCGTATGTCACTGAATTTGAATAAGGAATGTTTAATCGGCATGTTTTTTTTATTGGCGGCGGGCAATCCCCTGACCGCACAGGACCATCATCTACAGATATACGCCGAGATTGAAAAAAACCGGCAAATCGAGTTGCACCATCCGAAGCAGTTGGAACAGCTATTGTTGATGCAGATTGCCAACAACCGGTTGCAAAAAGGCGTGCAAGGATACCGGATACGCATCTTTTCGCAGTCGGGGCAATCAGCCCGTGGAAAAGCCTACGCCATGAAAGACGACTTCCTGAACAATTTTCCCGACCAACACGCCTATGAACAGTACAATGAACCCAATTTTCAGATATTTGTAGGCGATTTCCGGACCAAAACCGAAGCGCTGTATTTGTTGAAACGGATTGCCAGGAAATACCCCAGCGCATTCATCGTCAATAGCAGCATCAACGTCAATTAACAATACATAAATCCACTCATTATTCAGTAACTTCAACATTCATGATAGACCAGTTACAGCACGAATGCGGGATTGCTTTTGTCAGGCTTCTAAAACCGCTCGAATATTACCAGTTTAAATACGGAAGCTGTTTGTATGGCTTGGAACAACTCCACTTGATGATGGAAAAGCAGCGCAATCGAGGACAGGACGGCGCAGGCGCCGTATGCGTAAAAATCGGGATGTCGCCCGGACGTGAATTTATCGCAAGGGAACGCAGCATCAAACCCTCGCCGTTAGACTCCCTGTTCAAAAACATCTACTCCTCTATTAACAAAGTGGGCAAGCACACACCGGAACTGCTCAACAATCCGGTATGGATGAAAAACGAGATCCCCTTTGCAGGAGAAATCTACCTGGGACACCTCCGGTACGGCACCTACGGCGACAATTCGCTGGAAGCCATCCATCCCGTCATACGACAAAACAACTGGAAAACGCGCACGCTGATTCTGGCCGGCAACTTCAATCTGACCAACGTCGATACCCTGTTCAACATCCTTATCGAACTGGGACAATTCCCAACCGGATACTCCGACACGGTGACCATGCTCGAAAATATCGGACACTTCCTCGACCGCGAAAATCAGCGCCTGTTCGACGTCTTCAAAAAACAGGGCCATGAAAACGAAGGCATCTCAAAACTGATTGCCGAACATATCAACATCGGGGACATACTGATCGAATCAAGCAAAAAATGGGACGGCGGGTTCGTCATCAGCGGAATCATCGGACACGGCGACGCCTTCTTCTTCCGCGATCCGTCCGGTATCCGTCCGGCCTATTACTATCACGACGACGAAGTGGCAGTGGTAGCGTCCGAACGACCGGTCATCCAAACCGTCTTCAACCTCGACTCGGAACAGGTATGCGAAATCCCTCCCGGACATGCCGTCATGGTCAAGGCTAACGGAACTGTCACCGAAGAAATGATTCAAAAATCCGCCAAACGAAAATCCTGCTCCTTTGAACGTATTTATTTTTCCCGCGGCAGCGACAAGGACATCTACAAAGAACGAAAATTGCTGGGACGCCTGCTGATTCCGGAAATACTGCCGGCCATCCGCTACAACCTCGAAACGGCCGTCTTCTCCTATATCCCCAATACCGCAGAAACAGCCTTCCTGGGAATGGTAGAAGCCGCCAACGAATACCTGAACGAACGAAAGAAAAAACTGATCCTCGAAGCAGGCGACAAACTGACGCCCGCAAGACTCGACAAAATCATGGACGTACATGCCAGAATAGAAAAAGTAGCTATCAAAGACGCCAAACTGAGAACCTTTATCACACAGGATAAAAACCGCGCCAGCATGGTAGGACACGTGTACGACATCACCTACGACACGCTGCGAAAAGGAATAGACAATCTGGTGATTATTGATGACTCTATCGTGCGCGGAACAACACTGAAATTGAGTATCATCCGAATCCTCGACCGACTGGGACCGAAAAAAATCGTCTTCGTATCCTCCTCGCCCCAAATCCGCTATCCCGACTGTTACGGCATCGACATGGCCAAACTGAGCGAATTTGTCGCTTTTCAGGCCGCCATCGAACTGTTAAAAGAAACAGGACGAACATCCGTCATCAATGAAGTCTATAACAAATGCAAGGCGCAGGAACACGGGCCGGCAGCAAAGATGAAAAACCACGTGAAAGACATCTACCGGCCTTTCTCTTGTATGGAAATATCCGGAAAAATCGCCCAAATGCTGAAAACACCCGCTATAAAGGCAGAAATAGAAATTATCTATCAGTCTATTGAAAACCTGCACCAAGCCTGTCCCAACGACACCGGCGACTGGTACTTCACCGGCGATTACCCGACCCCGGGAGGAAACAGGGTCGTAACTAACGCCTTTATCAATTATATTGAAGGAAAAAACAGGCGGGCATATTGACAGGCTAAATCTTTTTTTGAGGCGTTGTGAAAAATTCAGTCGATTCCAGGGGTTTGCACAACACCTATATCCGGCCCCGTTACCCCATTGGCATCCGGTTTCTTACGAACAGGATGCTGATAAAATTTGACAACGCCTTTATATTCTTCCGATAAGGTGATGATCGGCAAATCCTGCGATACGATTTTTCAATCCTTTTGCGGAATGTTTCCAAAACCAATGCTATTCGGCTCAAAGTCGGA
>JAIRLS010000329.1 GCA_031259205.1 Bacteroidales bacterium
GTAAATCCGTAATAAGACAATCGGGCAACGCCCGGTTCTTCTTCCGGCCACCAGCCCATATAGTTGGCGCCTGGAGGCATCAACGCCAAAAACTTGTTGAGTAAGACGCTTTCTGCCGATGTTTTAGGGTCGAGCCAAATAACCGGTACGCCAAGCGCTACGGCATATTCGCGCAGGGACGCCGTGTGATTTACGGGACTGAGGCCAATCAGGAGACGTTTGTCGGCGCTGCTCCAACAGATATCATAAATGTGTTGATATACTTGCAGGGCTGACGTAAACTTCCCGCGCAGGTCTTCCACGATGGAAAAATTGTAGGGCGCGGCGGTCAGGCGGCTCAAAAGATCCGGCGAAGCGATAAGCAGTTTCCTGTTTTTAGTCATCGGAATAGCCAGGTTGACCGTGTGAATTTGCTCCGCGTCGTAAACAATCAGACCTTCTACTTCCGTTTTGTATTTTGCAAGCAAGCCCCACGGGTTATTTATGTTGTCTGTGTTGTAACTTACGTCCAGCGAATTAAGCCAAGTATATTCGCCTTCGGCGTGGGCGTCGCCTTCGTAAGAGAAAAGGCGCGGTTGGGTACGGTTGATAATTCCCTTAAGCGACGAAAAGAGGAACATTTCGTCGTCGGTCGTGTTTCGCAGATAAAATAAATCCTGCTTTTGCGCCGGAGCCGGAAAAGAAGGCAAGAGCTGTCCTTCCGGCCAGGCGATTTGAGCGCCGGCGGTAAAAGCCGACATAAATAATGCAAGCGTTATTGCTGTCATTTTCATCTGTGAAGTAATTTTGCGATTCATCGGATTTGTTTTTAAATTATTTTGTAAAAGAATATGGAAAGTCTTCGGTTGCTGTTCCGCGTTGCGTATTGGGTTTGTCGTCCATTTCGAAAAGCAGTTCAGCGCCTTTTTTTAGCGTTTCGATTTCCAGGTAGTTGTGCGTGTCGTTTTTTCCGTTTAGTTTCAAGCTTTTTACATACACGTTTTCGCTATTGTTGTTTTTTGATTGTATTTCAACGGTTTTTCCGTCGGGCAAGTACAGGGTTGCTTTCGGGAAAAGCGGCGAGCCGAGTACATATTGTCCGCTACCGGGGCAAACGGGATAAAATCCGAGCGCCGAGAAAATGTACCAAGCCGAGGTTTGTCCGTTGTCTTCGTCACCACAATAACCGTCCGGCGCAGGCGAATACATTTTGTCCATTACCTGACGGAGGTGGTATTGCGCTTTCCATGGTTCACCTGAATAGTTGTAGAGGTAAATCATGTGTTGGATGGGTTGATTTCCGTGTGCGTAATTTCCCATATTCATGATTTGCATTTCGCGTATTTCGTGGATTACAAAGCCGTAGTAACTTTCGTCGAAAATGGGGGGGAGTGCAAAAACAGTGTCGAGCATTTGGTTAAACGCTTTTTTGCCTCCCATCAGATTGATCAGCCCTTGCGGGTCGTGGAAAACCGACCAGGTATAATGGAGTGCATTTCCTTCGGTAAAGTCGCCTCCCCATTTGAAAGGGCTGAAAGGTTCGGAAAATTCGCCGTTTTGTTTTTTACCGCACATGAGGTTGTACTTGGGATTGAAAAGATTGCGGTAATTTTGACTTCTTTCGGCATAAATTTTGATTTCCTGTTCGGGTTTTCCCAAAGCTTTTCCCAGTTGGTAAATGCACCAGTCGTCGTAAGCGTATTCCAGCGTGCGGGCTGCGCTCTCTTTTATGTTTACATCGCAGGGTACGTAGCCCAGTCGGTTGTAGTATTCGTAACCCTTTCGTCCTGTGGAAGAAATATTCGGGTGAACGCTGTTGGCTGTTTTCGTAATCCCTTCCCACAGCGTATGGGTATCCTGCACTTTTATTCCCTGCAAATAAGCGTCGGTCAAAACAGAGGCGGAATTGTTTCCTACCATACAGGGACGGTGTCCCGGACTTGCCCATTCGGGGAAGAAGCCGCTTTCTTTGCAGGTATTGATAAGTCCTTCCTGTATTTGGGCGTTTATTTCGGGATAAAGCAGATTCAAGAGGGGAAACAGGCAACGGAAAGTGTCCCAAAATCCGGTGTCGGTAAACATATAGCCCGGTAATATTTGCCCGTTGTAGGGGCTGTAGTGCACGATTTTCCCGTTTTTGTCGTATTCGAAGAAGCTTCTTGGAAAGAGAACGGAACGGTAAAGGCAGGAGTAAAAGGTGCGTAGTTGGTCGATATGGTCCGATTGTATTTTTATGCGGCCTAATACTTCGTTCCAACGCTGTTCGCCTGCGGCTTTTATAGCATCGAAATCATTGTCGCCAAGTTCTTTCAGATTCCATTCGGCCTGTTCAAAGCTGATGAAGGAGGAGGCGACGCGAGCGTGTACGGTTTCGCCTTTGCGGGTAGAAAAGCCGATAATAGCGCCGGTATGATTATCTTTTGCTTCCATTACATTTTCCCGTCTGTTTCCGTTGGAAACAGTGGATTGATACGTAAATGCTTTGTCGAATACAACGACAAAATAATTCTTGAAATTACCGGGTACTCCACCGGTATTTTTGGTGGTATATCCTATAATTTTGTTTTCTTCCGGAATTATTTTTACAAACGAACCCTTATCGAAGGCGTCAATTACTACATACGAATTTTCGCTTTGAGGGAAAGTAAAACGAAACAAAGCCGCCCGTTCGGTAGGCGTTATTTCGGTTACGACGTCATAATCGGCAAGGTAAACCTTGTAGTAATGAGGTTTTGCAATTTCTGTCTTGTGCGAAAACCAAGCGGCCCGTTCCTCTTCATTAAACAGGGGCTTTCCGGTAAGAGGCATCATGGCGAATTGTCCGTAATCGTTGATCCATGGACTGGGCTGATGGGTTTGCTTAAAGCCTCGAATTTTGTCGGCGTCGTAGGTGTATGCCCATCCGTCGCCCATTTTTCCGGTCTGGGGCGTCCAAAAATTCATCCCCCAAGGCAACGCAATTGCCGGATAGGTGTTGCCTGTCGAGAGGGCGTGTTTCGATTGCGTGCCGACTAATGTGCTGACGTAATCGACCGGTGATTGCGCTTCGGCCTGCATGGTTGCACAGGCACAGAGAAGCAATAGACTGATTCTTTGATTTAGTTTCATTGTTGTTTTTTTGTTTTTTGTCATTGATTATACTATCCGGTCATTTCATTTTTTCTTCCAGCAGTTTGATAAAGTAACCGCCGACTACGGAACGGGCTTGGAATCCGACTTGTTCCGCTTTGTCTGTCCGGTACCAGTCGGTCATCGGCACCCGCGAGGCCGTTTCGTTTACGAACCGGTACAGCGGGGAAACGAATTGTTGGAATGTCTCCTTGTTGTCGCTCATGGTTGCCGTCCAGATAATCCAGTCGGCTTTAGTATAGGCTTTCCGGTTGTCTAACGGTAAACCGTATTCGTTCTGTCTGGTAAGATAATAAGCGATTTCCGTTTGCGCCGTTTCTTCGGGGAAGATGTCCATTTTCAGGATTTTATTCCAGACCAGGTTGTATTTCTGGCTCCAGGAACCCGGTTGGTCGAACGTGAGGCGGTAATGATCGCCGTCGTTTGCCATTTTCAACCATTCCTGCGCCATTTCTTTCGCCTTTTGGGTATATTGCGCGGCGTCGTCGTTCCTATTCAACAAGCCGGCCAGGTAGCCGTAGGAGGCAATCCCCAGTATGGCTTTGATCGAGAGGTTGGCATTGTGAGCGAAATGTCCGGCGAAATCATCGGTACAGAGCTGGTTTTTGGGGTCTAAGCCTTCTCTTACCAGGTAATCTGCCCAGATAGAGAGAATCAGCCAATGTTTTTCCGCATAGGCGGCGTTTCCTTCAATAGCGGCGATAGCGGCGGTGAGAATCAGCATGTTCCCGGTTTCTTCCACCGGCATGTCACCCCCGTAAGTTTGGCCGTTGGCCAAGGGGTATGTACCGATGTCGTGAGCGGCAAACGCTTTCTTCCATTTTCCGCTTTCGCTGTAATAGAAGATGTGATTGAGCAGAGCCTTTGCCAATTCTACATTATAATAAAGGAACAGCGGTGCGGAAGGATAAGAAATGTCTACCGTTCCGATGGATCCGTTGCTGAAATTTTCTTTCGAGAGGAAGAGGAGGTCTCCGTTGGGCGCTTGCACGAGTTTGTGTGCTGCAACGGCTTGCCTGTAGGCCAATGCACAGAGTTCGGCGTATTCTTTTCCGCCGGCTTTGCGGGCGGCGCGCATCAATTTCAGGTCGAAATCGGAGCAAGCCCGTTTCAACTTCCCATAGTCGTTGTCGGCTGCCCGGAATTGCTCGATGATCGACGATTGGCCGTCTCTGTTCCAGTAAGGGCGCAGGTTTTCGCCGAAATATTGAATGGAATAGAGGTCGTCGTAGCCTATCATGATTTTACCGGCAGCGTTTTTCGTTTTCCCCAAGTTCCGGGTAAGCGCCGTTTTTTTATTTCCGACTTCATATCCGGTGTTTTCTTTTTCGGCAACCATGTAAAAATATCCCCAGTCGATACGCACATCGTCGCCTTTTTTAGCCAGGATGTTCTGTTCCTTGCTGCCTGTTTTGAGGTAGATCCGTCCGTCGTGTTCTTCGGCGGAAGAAACGGATTCCTGACAGGGAGTGTTTAAGGCCCAGGCGGCGGATGCTTCGAAATAGATTTCTACTTCGTGTTCATTACCGTCGTTCGATGCGGTTTCGTAGGTGATGTAATTCACCGGACGCGACAGTAATTCCAGGTCGTCCGTCAGCAAGGGGGCGGTGAAAGTCAGTTTCAGGTCGACCGCGCCGCAGGTGAAAGAATAACGGGTTTGCGTGGCCTGAACGTCGACCGCTGTTTGTATGGCGGTTTGCCCGAAACGTGCGGCTTGATTCTCTTTTGCCAGGATTCCGAAATCAAGCAGCCCGTTGGCAACCGGGTTGTGGCAGGTAGCTGCCAGCAGGTTTTTCCCCGGACGAATGGCCTGCACTGCTTTTTCGGAAAGTTGAACGGTTGCGTTCTTGTTGCAGCGCGTTCCCGTATCGAACAGTTTTACGCCATTGAGATAAAAAACCGCTTTGTCGTCGTTCGAGTACATCAAGTACAGTTCTTTCCCGGATAAATTGTCCGGCAAATCAACGGTGCGGCGCACCCAAATGTATTCGTCCGTCCAGTTGGTTTTAGCGGTTGCTTCGGCGAACTTCGAAATCGTACCGAAAGCGCCCCGTGCGGTCTGCCAGGCAGCATCGTCGAAGTCTTCGTTCATCCAGCGCCGAGCCGGCTTGCTTGTCGTATATTTTCCTTCCCATTCGCCCTGTTCGGATGTAGGAAAGATGACTTCCGTCTCCGGAATTTCTTTCCCCATAAACCGCCAAGCTTCCCCGTCTACTTTAATCACGCCTAAAAGCGGAAAATCTTTTCCCGTCCAGTGTTTGACGGGGCTGTCGTACAGATGGTCCGTGAACGACCAGGCGCTTGTATACGGGTCAATGGTGATCAACGGACAGGCGGGAGCCCTTAAATCATTCTTTATTTGTTTGTTTTCCAACGATGTGGAGCATGAGATCAATGCTCCGGCTAAAAGAATTAAAATTTTTTGTTTCATTTTTGTTTTTTATTTATTTGTTTTGTTTGTTTATAGCGTACCCGTTTATTCGAGGCGTATTGTCATTCTTGGCGCTCCGGACAAATTCAGCCGGTCAGTCTGTCGGGTCAACCACCGTAAGTTTCCGTTCAAATGTATAAGAACGGGTTTTTTTCAGGAGCGCACCGGTTGTCTTTCAGGAAACGACACCATTCGTCGGTCAGCAGAACGCCGTTGGTTTGTATGCAATTGTCGATGTTGTGTTTTCTTTTTGGCCGTTGCCGGTTTTATTACCAGCATTAAAGCCGGAATGGCGCTGGCGTCGTAACTTTTGATACGGTCGATCACGGGAGCCGGGTTTGCGCAGTCTTTATAAGTAATGTCGTTCGTTTCCAGTCGGTTTTTCCAGCCGGCGTTGATGTTTTTATGCAGCCATTCGATGTATCGGAATTGTTTGCCGTCTTCAATCAAGCGAATCATATACTGTGCAAAAATGGCGGTGTAAATACCCTGTTCTATCCCATTTTCAAAAGGAAGAAAGCCGTTTCTGCTCATTTGATTCCGGGTATAATCGGCCGCTCGTACCGCGTCGTCGAGGAAGATGCGGTTACCGGTTGCCCGGTAAAGCATCACGGCTGCTCCGATGCAGGTAGCCTGGTTATAGAGATGGTCTTTCCATGCGGGCGTTCCGTAACCGTGCCTCGAATCGGCTACCCTGCCTTTTTCCTTGTCGAAAAGGTTGTTCCTCGCCCAGTCGTAAATGCCCATTCCCTTGCGGAAATAAGTCGAGTCGCCGGTCGTCTCAAACAGGGTCATGGCGGCAATAACGGTGGGATAGTTGATGCAAGCCATCTTCCCCATGCCCGGACGGGGCGATCTTTCGGGATTTTTCTGATCCCACGCCCAATACATGCCGCCTCTTAACGGATCGTAGCTGCCGTTGTCTTTCAAGACTTTCGACCCCGACCACACGCGCTCAAAACCGCTTTCGGACAGGGCGAGCCATTTTGCGTCGCCGGTCAGTGCGGCAGTCCGCGCCAGGGAAATGACCCACCACATAATATCGTCGTAAATAAACCAGACCACACCGTTGTCCCAGTTAAAATTGTCGTAATACTTCCGGTTGCCTTCCAGCAAAGTCAGGAAAAAGAGACTGTCTTTTTCGCTGCGTGTACGCAAGAAAGCGTTTGCGGCCATATCAAGGAAGATGGCTTGCGTCCATATCGCGGCAACTTTCCCCTGTTTGTTCGATCTTTCGTAATAAATTCCTTGAGAAGGCGAAAAAAACTGCTTGTTAAATGCAGCGTATGCCCGGTCGACGTCCGCTTCCGTATAGCCGGAAAAAACAGGCAGATTGCAAAATAAAAATGCAACTGCCTGTATGGAATGAATCAGGCGTTTCATTTGATGATTGACTTTTGCGAAAACACAACTCCGTTTTCGGTTTTCATCCGGAGGACATACAGGCCGGACGGTAAGCGGTCGAGGGATTCCGGCGACGCATCGGGGATACGGTACAGTAGTTGTCCCGTGATCGAATAGAGGGATATTTCCTTAACGCGGCGATTTCCGAAGTCGATCGCTTGAATCGAAACGACGTTCTGTTCTTCGACAGTCAACGTGTTCAAACTTTGCGCCCGGTTTTCCGTAGCAGCTTCCCCCGCGGCGTTCCCGTCTAAAGGGGCGTATATTTCGAGGCTCGATTTCAACATCTTTCCTTCGTATAGCGCGGCTACTTCTTCGGCACACATTCCGGAACGGTAAAAGAAGAGTTCGCGGTATTCAACCGGCGAGGGCGCGGCGTCGAAATCGTTGAGATAGAAGCGTACCGGAACAAGCCGTTCGCTGATGTTGCGCGAACGCGGAATGGATGCGCCGTCGATATAGAGTTGCGTTTTTCCCTGCGCATAATAATGCGTCAAAG